>JAJFGM010000218.1 GCA_021776145.1 Kiloniellaceae bacterium
CGGAAGGTGCAGGGGACCCAAACGGCGCCAAGCTTGAATGCGGCCCAGAGGCTCTCGAAGAGCTGGTTTGAATTTCGCGCCTGCACCAGGATGCGATCGCCCTTGCCGATGCCTCGCGCCTGCAGACCGGCAACCAGGGCATCCACGCGCGCGTTCAGCTGCGACCAGCTCCATCTTGCCTCGCCCCAAACCAGTGCCGTCGCCTGCGGCAGTCGGCGCGCGGTTTCGGTCAGCAAATGACCGAGATTCATGACGTTGCCCAAGCCTGTGCCCCCTTGCTCCAGAACGGCCGGTATACCTCGGCGAAGTGGGTAAAAAAAGTACGCGCCTGCGGCGTCATTTCGGCCAGCAATTCGGCATCTTCAAAACAGGTCGGTGGTGGTGGCGCGGCGGCGCAGGCTTCGCCCCACTGGTAGATGCAATCGAAGGTCCGCCGCGGCGTCTGTGCATCGTAAGTCCCCTGGTGTAGGCCCCAGGCATGGAAAAGCACGGCATCACCGGCCTTGAGCGGCAGGGCGCGGGCACCAGGCATCTCGCCACGACTCCGCTGCCGCTTGTCCGCCGCCTTGCGGATGGCCCGTTCCTCGGCGCTGTCGCGGCGCCGGTGCGAGCCCGGCACATAGGAAAGTGCAGCATCGTCGATAAAGGCGACGTGTAGGTGCACGCCGGCGAAAGACGCCACGATTCGCTGCTCCGAAGCGTCGTCTTCAGCCAGGAACTGGCAGTCACGGTGCCAGATGCCGCGCCAGCAGCCCTTGATCGGCTCGGCGAAGTACTGCGTGTTGTTGAAGAGAATGGGTTGGCCCGACAGATGCCTCAAGAGCGCGAGAAGACGCGGCTCGGCGACCCATTCGCACAGTCTCAGCAAACCCTCGCGATCGTCGCGCCAATAGATCGGATCGGTCAGCCACGCCATGTTGGTCACAGAGTCGCGGCGAGGATCGGCGCTCCGCCACATCGCGAGAGCCCTGTCGCACAGCGTCCGGTAACGCGACACCTCGGCATCCGAAAGATAACCCGGCAATACAAGGTAGCCGTCCCGTTCCCAGGCCGGCTTGGCCGCTGTCAGATCCCAGGTGCCCGCCATGCCGAGGCTTGCTATGCCCTAACGCAAGGGTTCCAAAATTGAGACGTAATTGGCCACGGCAGCGCCGCCCATATTGAAGATGCCCGCCAATTTGGCATCGGCCACCTGCATGTCGCCCGCGCTCGCTGTCAGCTGCATCGAGGCCATGACATGCATGGATACGCCCGTGGCGCCGATCGGGTGGCCCTTGGACTTCAGCCCGCCCGAGGGATTGACCGGCAGTTTGCCGTCTTTGGTGGTCCAGCCTTCGGCAATCGCCCGCGCGCCCTGCCCGCGCGGCGTCAGACCCATGGCCTCGTATTCAAGCAGCTCGGCTATGGTGAAGCAGTCGTGGGTTTCGACCAACGACAGATCCTCCAGACCGAGACGCGCGTCCGCCAGGGCCCGCTTCCAGGCCACCTCGCAGCCCTCGAAAAGCGTGATATCGCGTTTGCTCATCGGCAGGTAGTCGTTGACCTGCTGGGCGCTGCGGAAAATCACGGCCTTGGACAGGGTCAGGGCGGTCTCGACATCGGCCAGGACGCAAGCCGCGGCGCCGTCCGAAACCAACGAACAGTCCGTGCGTTTCAGCGGTCCGGCGACCAATGGGTTCTTGTCGGAGACTTCGCGGCAGAACTCGTAGCCCAGGTCCTTGCGCAGCTGAGCATAGGGATTGGCCACACCGTTCTTGTGGTTCTTGGCGGCGATGCGCGCCAGGGCGTCACTTTGGTCGCCGTGCTTTTGGTAATACTGCTGCGCGATCAAACCGAAGACGCCGGCAAAGCCGCCTTCGATCTCGCCATCCTCCTTCAGGTAGGAAGCCTTCAGCAGGATACCACCGATCTCCGGCCCCGGCAGCCCGGTCATCTTTTCGACGCCGACGACCAGAACGATACGGGCCCGCTTGGCCTCGATCGCCTTGATACCCTGATGAATGGCGGCCGAGCCCGTGGCACAGGCATTTTCAACCCGCGTTGCCGGTTTGAAACGCAACCGCTCGTCGGCCTGCAACACCAATGAGGCGGGAAAGGCCTGTGACGAAAAACCCTCGTTGAAATGCCCGACGAGGATCTCGTCGACGTCGTCCGGACCGACGCCTGCATCCTTCAGCGCCTCGGCGGCCACCGAGACGATCAGTGATTCGACGTCTTCTGTCGCGTGTTTGCCAAAGGGACCATGGCTCCAGCCGACAATGCAGGCGGTCATGCGCGTTTCTCCGGGGTTAGGTTCCAGCGGCCGAAGATAGCAAGATGGTGCAGCGCACACAACGTGGCGCCCGTTTGCGCCCGAATTTGCGCCCAAACAGGCCCGCTAATCCCCGCGAAAACCGGGACAAGTAACTCGCTCATGCCCGGTCGCGATGCAAAACGCCGGATAAACAGCCGATTGCGCCGGCCGCCTTGGCCAGTTCGCCGGCCGCGACGGCAACGCATTCGATGCCCAGCGCCTCATAGAACGCCTGGGTATCGGGGTTGCCGGCGACCATGAGGATCTTGCGCGGCCCCAGGGTGACAAAATTGAAAGCCCGGTTCTGGCTGGCTTCGTCTTCCTGCGGCAGGAAAGCAACTTTATAGCCACAGGCGCGCAGGGTTTCGACAGCGGCAAAGGGAGTTCGCCGTGGCCAGGCGATCGCCAGATCGCGGTCGGCGAACCGCAGCATGCCCATCAGGTGCATGGTTCCGAAGGGCATGTCGACCACCGTCGCCTCGACGTCCATCTCGCGCAGCGCCGCCGCCACCTGTTCGGCGCCTTCACAGTTGGTACGCAGGCCACGGCCGATCAGCACACGGCGCGGCGTGACCCACAGGGCATCGGCGCCTTCAAAAGTCGCGCGGCCACGCAGACTGCGGAGAATCGGCATACCAAGGTCGGCGACCCGGCGCGCGACCTGGCGCTCTTCGCCCGCGCGCACGGTAGAGGCTGGGCGCGCCAGAATGGCACCCTCGGGCGTCATGAAGATCAGGTCGGCGACGAACATCTGATTGGGGCTCGCCGCACCCTCCGGTTCCACCAAATGAACCGTAACGCCGGCCTGGCGATAGGCGTCGGCTATACCGTCGTGTTCGGCCTGCGCCCGCGTCAGATCGAGCGGCGCCAACATTTGGACGGCGTCGAAATCAACACTGGCCGCCAATTCGCGGCCGGGGCGATGCAACAGCACCGACCGCAGTGGCGCGGTTTCGCTGTCGATGCCGCAATTGGCCCAGACGCCGCCGATTTCATCGCGATGCCGTGTCTCACGCGCCGACCAGCCGTCTCCGCCGTAAGCGGCGGCACCGAAAGTACTTTTCATTCCTGTCATCGGTTATTTTTTCCGACATGTGCTCAAAGAGTATCCTGGAATCGCACTGGCTCTCCGCGCGCGCGATCCAACAGCTGGCCATCGCGCATGACAATATTGCCACGGACAATCGTCGCCATCGGCCAACCGGTGACTATGCGCCCCTCGAAGGGCGACCAGCCGCATTTCGCAGCAAGCCATTTCGCGGTGATCTCGCGCTTGGCATTGAGGTCGACGACGGAAAAGTCGGCGTCGTAGCCGACGGCGATCCGCCCCTTGCAGGCGATATCGTATATGCGCTGCGGGCCCGCCGACGTTAGATCGACAAGGCGTGGCAGGCTGAGACGCCCGAAATGCAGATGGTCAAGCAGCAGGGGCAGCAGCGTTTGCACACCGGGCATGCCCGATGGCGAGTTCGGATAGGTGCGGTCTTTCTCCTCGCGTGTGTGCGGGGCATGATCCGAGCCGACGACATCGACGATGCCAAGGCGGACAGCCTCCCAAAGCGCGTCAAGATGGCGGGCTTCGCGGATCGGCGGATTCATCTGCGCCATGGTGCCGAAGCGTTCGTAGCAGTCCGGGGCGCTCAGCGTCAGGTGCTGCGGCGTCGCTTCTACCGTCGCAATATCCTTGTTGGCGGCAAGCAGCGGCAACTCGTTGGCGGTGCTGACGTGCAGGACATGGATACGGCGGTGCGCCTGTCGCGCCAGTTCGAGGATGCGTTCGGTGGCCCGCATTGCCGTTTCTTCGTCGCGCCACATCGGATGCATCGAGACATCCGCGCCGCCGCGTACCAGATCGAATCGCTCGCGCAGGCGATCTTCGTCTTCCGCATGGATCGCAACGCGTCGGTGACCGTGCCGCAAGACTTCCAACAGAACCGCATCGTCTTTGACCAGAAGATCGCCCGTCGAGGAGCCCATGAAGACCTTGATGCCGGCGCAACCGGGTTGGCGCTCGATATGCTCGACGTCTTCGACGTTTTCGTTTGTCGCACCGGCAAAAAACGCGAAGTCGGTCCAGGCGCGATTGCGCGCCCGCGCCAACTTGTTCTCGAGAGTTCGGATCGTGGTTGTGTTCGGCTGCGTATTCGGCATTTCGAAGATTGCCGTCACACCGCCCAATGCCGCCGCAGCGGTGCCGGTCTCCAGATCTTCTTTGTATTCGAAACCGGGTTCGCGAAAATGCACCTGAGTGTCGATGACGCCGGGCAAAACCGTCAATCCCGCGGCATCGAAAACCTCCTTGCCGCGCCCGGCGTCGAGCTTGCCCAGGTCGGTGATCCAGGTGCCCTTCACGCCAACGTCGCAATCGACCAGGCCGGACGGCGTGAAAACGCTGCCTCCCTTGATGATCAGGTCGTATTTCTCTGCCAATCTCCCACCCCCTCATAGCCTGTCGTCGAGGAGCCGAACTGCGCGCCAGGACCAGACAGTCGCGTCGCCTCCTCCACTCGACCCTCGCTCGACCGAAACCCAACGGCGTTCGCTTCCGGCGTCGGGCTCATGTCAGCTCCTTGGTTAGGTAAACCCGATCATAACCCGCCTCACGGCGGCGGTCTTCCACATCAAACCCCAAGCGCCGATAAAACGCGAGGTTCTCGTGCATCAACGCGTTGGTATAGAGACATAAGCGCGCAAAACCGCCAGTCTCAGCTGCCTCACTGGCGTAGCCCAGCAGCCGGCGACCGATACCGCGGCCCTGAAACGAGGGTTCGACCGCCACGTTTTCAATGTGCAAATGATCCGGGTCGCCCTCCGGCCGCGGCATCATGACCAGGAGGCCGGCAGGACGACCCTGGCAATCCTGGCAATGAACTTGGCCAGCGGAGACAAGGGCTGCGTAGTCCGCCAACATGGGCGCTGGCCTTTTGTCCATGCGCGGTAGATAGATTCGGTAGGCGGACTCGACCAGCGCCAGCAACGCTGGCACGTCTTGCGCCGTGGCCCGGCGGACAGGCGGCAGGTCGGCCGGTTCCGTCATGCCTCCTCAACCCTCACCGCGTGCAAGCCAAAGGTGGCACGCTCGATGAACTCGAGGTAACGCTCGACGACGCGGCTTTCAGTGAAGTCCTGCTCGTAAGCCTTGCGGCCGGCGACTGCGACGGCGTCGTAAAGCAAGGGGTCACCCAACAGGCGGCGAATCGCCGACGCCAGGGCAGCGGGATTCTCCAATGGTACGAGGAGGCCGTTCTCGCCGTCACGAATGAGCTCGGTCGGTCCCTGCGCCGCAGCCGCGACGACCGGTTTGGTCTGCGCCCAGGCCTCGATGATCATGTTGCCCAAGGGTTCGTGTCGCGACGAGCAGACAAAAAGGTCGGCACTGGCCAAGAGAGCCGGCACATCGTTCCGCCATCCCAGGAATCGAACTCGATCCTCGAGGCCCAGGCGT
This sequence comes from Kiloniellaceae bacterium, assembly GCA_021776145.1. GTDB lineage: Bacteria > Pseudomonadota > Alphaproteobacteria > Kiloniellales > Kiloniellaceae > JAJFGM01. The sequence goes on from JAJFGM010000218.1 coordinate 5,739, forward strand.
TTGACCTGGCGGCGCAAACGCCACCGCTCCGGTCCTTCGCCGGCCAGCCACAGGCTGCAATTGGGCAACTGCAGCATGCAATTGATCAGCGTGTCGAAACCCTTGTTGCGATGCAAGCGGCCCAGCCCGAGGAGCAGATCATGCGTTTCCGGAGTGTCGAAATCGGCACGCCGCAAGGGTTGTTGAATCTCGCCTGAAACGAAATTCGGCAAATAGTGCGCGCGTTCCGGGGGCCAGCGCTTGTCCGCGAAGTAGCGCACGAGGTCGCGCGTGTTTCCAACCAGATGATCGCAAGTTGTATAGTACTTGAGGTCGTAGTAACCGCCCATGCGCGCGGCGTGGACGAAGCGCGTCCCGGGCACGTCGCGTGGCACGCGCGAAGCGGCGCGGCTCATCCAGCTGAACACCAGATCCGGTTCGAACCGGTCGATCTCCTGAGCGATGGTTTTCGTGGTCGTAAAGTCGAACCACCCCCCGAAGGGCACCTGCACGACTTCCATCCCATCAGTCTTGAGCCGCGCCGCCCGGTCAACGTCATGGCGGATGATGACCCTTTGCCGCAAGCCGGATCGATTGAGCGCCAATATCATGCGCTCGAAAAAGG
>JAJFGM010000219.1 GCA_021776145.1 Kiloniellaceae bacterium
GAAACGAAATTCGGCAAATAGTGCGCGCGTTCCGGGGGCCAGCGCTTGTCCGCGAAGTAGCGCACGAGGTCGCGCGTGTTTCCAACCAGATGATCGCAATTCGCGTAGTACTTGAGGTCGTAGTAGCCACCCAGACGCGCGGCGTGGACGAAACGCATCCCCGGCACTTCTCGCGGCACGCGCGAAGCGGCACGGCTCATCCAGCTGAACACCAAATCCGGTTCGAAACGGTCGATCTCCTGAGCGATGGATTTCGTGGTCGTAAAGTCGAACCACCCCCCGAAGGGCACCTGCACCACGTCCAGCCCATCAGCCTTGAGACGCGCCGCCCGGTCAACGTCATGGCGGATGATGACCCTTTGCCGCAAACCGGATCGATTGAGCGCCAACACCATGCGCTCGAAAAAGGCTTCGGCACCACCATGTTTGGCACCGGCCATGACCTGCAGCACTTTTTGTGGCGGCGTTTCTCGTTGGGGTTGCTCATCCCTGTAGCGGGGCGCGGCATAAGCCTCGGCGGCCGCGGATTCGGGCGGCAAGATCTCGCCCTCAAGCACCGGCAGTTCCGCCGCCTCGACGACCGCGTCGGCGGCAGACTCTGGCAACTTTTCCCTTTCGGGTTTGTCACCGGTTTCATGTCCATTCTTTGGCACCGACATCGCGTCGATTAGTAGCGTAAACGGCTGGGATGGAGTAGGACTATCTGCGTTTACAGCACCGACTCCGGCAAGCGCAGACCCGTCGCGGCGTTCCGAGGCAAGATCCCGACCCATATGATTGATTTTCCGCCGCAGCGCATCCTCGTCATCAAGCTATCCGCCCTCGGTGACTTCGTTCTGTCCATCGCCTCTTTTCAGGCGATTCGAGCTCATCACGCAGAGGCCTCAATCACGCTCTTGACGACAGCTCCCTATCGTCGGCTCGCCCGATCGAGCGGCTGTTTCGACGACATTTGGCTCGACGAACGTCCGCAATGGTGGAACATCGACCGCTGGCTGCTGATGCGGACAAGACTGAAGGCCGCCCGCTTCAATCGGGTCTACGATTTGCAGAGATCGGACCGCAGCGCCGCCTATTTCAACCTCATGGGCAAGAAGCGGCCAGAGTGGGTCGGGGTTGTAAAGGGCGCCTCGCACCGCTACGAAAAACCCAGAGGTCATACACTTCACATCGCGGACCGGGAATCGGCCCAGCTTGCCTTGGCCGGCATACGACGACCGCCGATTCCCGATCTCAGTTTCCTGACGGCGGAAATCAGCCGGTTCGCTCTGTCCAAACCGTACGCGCTGCTTGTTCCTGGCGGCGCTCCACATCGCCCGGCAAAGCGGTGGCCGGTCGAACACTACGCGAAACTGGCTTCGACCCTGGTTAAGGCGGGGGTCACGCCGGTGTTGCTGGGAAGCGAGGCGGAAGCGAAGGATCTCGCGCGGATATGCAAGATCTGTCCTTCGAGCCGCAACCTCTGCGGCGACACGGAATTGGAAGACATCGCCCTCTTGGCCCGCGACGCTGTCGTGGCCATTGGCAACGACACCGGGCCGATGCACCTGATCGCGACCTCGGGGGCTCCCTCGGTGGCGCTGTTTTCGGCCGAATCCGATCCGGAAAAGGTCGCCCCACGCGGGCACGCGGTCACTTATCTGCATGCCGACGATCTGGCCGATCTGTCGCCCGAGCGAGTCATCGCGGCAACCTTGGAAATGATGGAGCGACTTTGAGTCGACGGGTGTCTGTCGGCAAGGGCTTGCACCAATGGCCCCACGGGGCCACCTCTTGACCAGTCAAATAACGACAAAGGCGGATCGAAATGCAAGAAAAGTCGGCGCTGGTACTTGATGGCCGCGGCGTGATCCGTGTCTCGGGCGGCGACCGCAATTCATTCCTGCAAGGCATCGTCTCGGCCGATGTCGAGAAAATCACGCAAGACCGCTCTGGCTGGTCGGCCTTTCTCACTCCCCAGGGCAAATTCCTGCACGAGTTCTTTCTTTGCGCCGACGGCGACAGCCTCCTCATCGATTGCGAGGCCGCGCGCCTGGCCGACCTGAAGCGCCGGCTTTCGCTGTACCGCCTTCGCTCCAAAGTCACCATCGAGGACTGCTCCGACAATATAGCGGTTGCAGCGTTTTATGGGGCAGGCGCGCTCGCGGCACTCGAATTGGCGGTCGAACCAGGCCATACCACGGGATTTGGTTCAGGCCGGATCTTCGTTGACCCCCGCCTGGCCGAGCTCGGCGCGCGCGCCGTCCTGGCTCGGCAAAGCGCCGCGGACGAAGTCGCGGCAAGCGGCTTCTCCCCGGGTTCGCAAAGCAGCTACGACCGTTTGCGCATCAGCCTCGGCATTCCCGATGGCAGCCGCGATATGGAGGTTGAGAAATCGACTCTCCTTGAGAATGGGTTTGACGAGTTGGGCGGCGTCGATTGGCAAAAAGGCTGCTTTCTCGGTCAGGAGCTGACCGCCCGCACCAAATACCGCGCCCTCATCAAAAAACGCTTGCTGCCAGTCACTCTGCAGGGCCCGCCACCTGTGCCGGGCACGGCTATCGTCGCGGACGGCAGGGAAGTTGGCGTTATGCGGTCAAGTGTCGAGGGCCTCGGTCTGGCGCTGCTGCGCCTCGACAAACTTGAAAGCACGAGCATGGCAGCCGGCGACTGTCCCCTGCGGCCCGAGATCCCGGATTGGGTCAGGATCGAAAAGAAAATCTAGAAACGCCCCAGATGTTCGGTCAGCAGATCGTAAAAACCGTCTGCATCGGCCTCGGTCATCACCAAGGTGTTGGCTTCATATCCACCGACGCCGTTCCAATCGGTCACGGTCTGACCTCTGGTCAGTGGCGATGCCGTCTCGACCGCCACATGCAGCCGCTCGCCCGCGAAAAGCTCGGGGTGCAGCAGATAGGCGATGACGCAGGGGTCATGCAGCGGCGCGGCCTCTTGCGTTTCGCGGCTGCCATAGGCACTCAGCATGGTGGCGACGGCCTCGGCAACCGGGCCACCCAAGGCCGCGATCTTTTGCAGACGATCTGGCGTCGTCCGTACCTGCTGCGTCAGATCCAGGCCGAACATCACCAGGGGGCACCCGCTGTCGAACACCGCCGCGGCGGCGTGGGGGTCGCAATAGACATTGAACTCGGCGACCGGGGTCACGTTGCCGCGCGCCGTGGCAACGCCGCCCATCAAGACGATCTCGCGGATTTTCGGTTTGATCCCCGGTTCCTGGGCCAGGGCCATGGCGATGTTGGTCAAGGGCCCAACCGGGCACAGCGTGATCGCGCCGTCCTCCGCGGCAAGACAGCTGTCAATAATAAAGCCGACCGCGTGGCCGGGCGCCAGGGCGACTTCTGTGTCGGGAAGCTCAAGGCCGCCGAGACCGCCGGTACCGTGTACCTTCTCGGCGGTTGTCAGGCTGCTCAGTAGCGGCTGGGCACAGCCGGCGTAGACCGAGACATCGTTGCGCCCGGCCAGCTGACAAATGCGACGTGCATTGCTTGAGGTCTGCGCCAAGGGCACATTGCCGGCGACTGTCGTAATGCCCTTAAGGTCGAGCCGGTCCGAGGCGGCCAAGGTCAGCAGGATCGCGATGGCATCGTCGACGCCGGGATCACAGTCAAGAATGATGGCTTTGCCAGACATCCGCGGACTTCCTGTGCTCGAGGTTACAACCGACGGTTCAGTCCTCGATGTTGTTTCTGATTTGCTCGGCCAAGACACCGATCGCAGCCATGTCGCCGGGGACGATGTCCCAGTTCATCGCCATTCCGTCGTCCATTTCGCGCGGAATAATGTGTATGTGAAAATGCAGGACCGATTGGCCTGCCGCTTCGCCGTTACACTGCAAAAGATTGAGTCCGCGCGTATCGAGCGTTGCCTTTACCGCCCGCGCCACTTTTTTCGCTGTGCACGCTGCCGCGCACAGGCCCGCGTCCGAAATTGCCAGCAGGTCCGCTCCGTGTTGCTTGGGAACGATCAAGCAGTGGCCCGAACTGACCGGATTTATATCCATGAACGCCAGACTTTCTTCATTCTCGTAAAGCTTGAAGCAGGGGATTTCCCCGGCAACGATCTTACAGAAAATGCAATCGCTCACTGCGTGCATAGGCCTCATTCCCCGCTGCTGAATTTGTCTTCAAGTACGCTCGACAGATCATGCAACCGCGCAAAGGGCGAGTCACCCGCGTCAAGCGCCAACTCGCCAGATCCTGCCCCGGCCAGCACCTCCAATCCGCGCCGCCCGTAACGCTCAGTCA
>JAJFGM010000220.1 GCA_021776145.1 Kiloniellaceae bacterium
CGCAGCACCACTGCGCTTTTCGACCCTCGCCTTGCCAGTGCCGCGCGACAGGCGAACGAAAATCCACGTGACGGTGAGAAATCCGGGCTAGACTCTCACGCGGGTTTCAGCCGTCGACTTCCATCTCGGCCCAGGCGAGCATGGTTTGCAAAAGACCGGCAAGGACCGGCCGGACATCCTTGGCAAGATCCTCGCGCAAATCGTAAGGCGGATCCTCGTCCATATAGGTGATCTGCGACAATTCCAGCTGAACGGCATGCACGCCATCGGCCGGCCGGCCGTGGTCGCGGGTTATGTAACCACCCTTGAAGCGGCCATTGACGGCATGGCTATAACCGACCGCCGCCGCCTCGCGCGCCACCGCCGCCAAAATATCCATCAGTCCCGGATGCGCGGAGATACCGTCGCCGGTACCGAAGTTGAAGTCCGGCAAGCGCCCCTCGAAGAACCGCGGGACGTGGCTGCGGATCGAATGCGCGTCCCACAAAAGCGCAATGCCATGGCGCGCCTTCAGCGCCGCCAACTCGCCGGCAAGCTTATCGTGATAGGGCTGCCAGATGGCGCTGCGGCGTTCGGCGATTTCGGCATTCGACGGCGCGCAACCCGGTTGATAGATCGGCGCTTCGTCGAAGGTCGTCGTCGGACAGAGTTCGGTGTTACTGGCACCGGCGTAAAGGGCCGCACTGTCGGGTGCCCGATTGAGGTCGATGACATAGCGCGAATGCGTCGCGCAGAGGATCGACGCGCCAAGGTCGCCTAGGAAATTGTATAGTTGCGGGATGTGCCAATCGGTATCCGGCAGGATCCGCGCCGCCGGAGTCAAACCGGCCTCGATCACGGGCGGCACATAGGTGCCGGGGTGCGGCATCGAAACGAGCAGCGGCAAATCGCCGGGGGTAAAGCTGTAGGGCTGCATGTCTTCGCCTGAACGTTGCTGCGAGCGGGCGTGTGGTCAAGTCGGGCAAACTTGTATATACAACCCAATCACCCCCGGGAAAAAGGGGATTCGGATGTCGGTGCCCCGATTCCGCGGTTCATAGCCTTGAATTCATGAACCCGCGAGACACGGGCACGCATCAAGTGCGCGTTTGATTGGGGACCATGTCTCGAGTATCGATGATCTTGCCGGCGCGCGGCGGTGAAATTCCGTTGTATCAGCAGGTCAAGGACGCTCTGGTCGAGCGGATCCTGTCGGGCGACTGGGCCGAGGGCACCCGCATCCCCTCGGAAAACGAACTGACCCGCAGCCTCGGCATCAGCCGCATGACCGCCAATCGGGCGCTGCGGGAGTTGACCGCCGAGGGCTGGCTGGAACGGGTGCAGGGTGCTGGCACCTATGTCGCCGAAGCCAAGCCGCAGTCGGCGGTTCTCGAGATCCGCAGCATTGCCGACGAGATTGCCGGCCGCGGCCACCGCCACGCGGCCGAGGTGCGCGCGCTGAAACGCTGTCGGACCCGTGCGCTTGAAGCCCGCATGCTGGGTCTTGAACGCGGTCAGCCGGCGATCTATTCGGTCATTCTGCATCGCGAGAACGGCATCCCCGTGCAGTTGGAGACGCGCTGGGTCAACCCCGCCGTCGCGCCCGACTACCTGGCCCAGGACTTTCGCAAGATCACGCCTTACGACTACTTGATCAGCGCCGCGCCGCTCAGCCGCGCGGAGCACACGATCTTGGCGGTACTTCCCTCGGACGAGGAAGCGGCGCTTCTGGAAATCGATTCGGCGGCCCCCTGCCTTTTGCTGCGTCGCCGCACCTGGTCGGGAGATCAAGCGGTCACCTGGGCGCACCTACTGCACCCGGGCGAGCGCTATCGCCTCGGCGGCAGCTTTCGCGGCCCTGGCGAAACGCCGTCGGCCGCATAGACATACTGAGCCTTTTCCAAAAAACACGCCAACCCACCAATACTTTGGATCGCCTGAGCTCGGCCGGATTCGATCGTAGTATCTATGCGTGCCCTCTCGACTCCACTTCCCAAGTTGTATATACAACTTGGGAAGCTCCAATCGCATAATTCAAGGGAACGCCGACCATGCCCGATCCGCGTCTTGACAACACCCGCGTCATCAAGTCGCCACGCGGAAGCGAAATCAGCGCCAAATCCTGGCTCACCGAAGCGCCGTTGCGCATGCTGATGAACAACCTCGATGCCGAGGTCGCCGAAAACCCGCAAGAGCTGGTCGTCTATGGCGGCATCGGCCGCGCCGCCCGCAACTGGCAGTGCTTCGACCGCATCGTCGAGTGTCTCAGGACTCTGGAATCGGATCAGACGCTGCTGGTGCAGTCCGGCAAACCGGCCGGTGTTTTCCGGACACACGCCGACGCGCCGCGGGTGCTGATCGCCAACTCGAACCTGGTGCCGCATTGGGGCACCTGGGATCATTTTCACGAGCTCGATAAGGCCGGCTTGATGATGTACGGCCAGATGACGGCCGGATCGTGGATCTACATCGGCAGCCAGGGCATCGTTCAGGGCACCTACGAGACCTTTGTCGAGATGGGCCGCCAGCACTTTGGCGGCGACCTCAATGGCAAGTGGGTCTTGACCGGAGGATTAGGTGGCATGGGCGGAGCGCAGCCGCTGGCCGCAACCATGGCCGGGGCTTCGATGCTGGCCGTCGAGTGCCGCCCGAGCCGCATCGAAATGCGCCTCGACACCGGCTATCTCGACCGCAAGTGCGACAACCTGGACGAGGCACTGGCGATCATCGAGGCTGCGCATGCGAAAGGCGAAGCCGTTTCGGTCGGTCTGCTCGGCAATACCGCCGAGGTCCTGCCGGAAATGGTGCGCCGTGGCATTCGGCCCGACGCCGTCACCGACCAGACCAGCGCCCATGATCCGCTCAACGGCTACCTGCCCGAAGGCTGGAGCCTGGAAGACTGGCAACGCCGCCAGGAGACGGAACCAGAGGCCGTGGTCGCCGCCGCGAAAAAGTCCATGGCGTGTCATGTCGAGGCCATGCTGGCGTTTCAGGCCCAGGGCGTGCCGACATTCGACTATGGCAACAACATCCGCCAGATGGCCCTCGAGGCCGGCTGCGCGAAGGCCTTCGATTTTCCCGGCTTTGTCCCGGCCTACATCCGGCCGCTGTTCTGCCGCGGCGTTGGCCCATTTCGCTGGGCCGCGCTGTCGGGCGATCCCGAGGACATCTACAAGACCGACGCCAAGGTCAAGGAGCTGATCCCCGACGATCCGCACCTGCACAACTGGCTCGACATGGCGCGAGAACGTATTCAGTTCCAGGGACTGCCGGCGCGGATCTGCTGGGTCGGTCTTGGCGACCGCGACCGCCTTGGGCTCGCCTTCAACGAAATGGTCGCATCGGGCGAGCTTTCGGCACCCATCGTCATCGGTCGCGACCACCTGGATTCCGGTTCCGTCGCCAGCCCCAACCGCGAGACCGAGGGCATGCGCGACGGCTCCGACGCCGTCTCGGACTGGCCGTTGCTCAATGCCCTGCTCAACACGGCGAGCGGAGCTACATGGGTCAGCCTGCATCACGGCGGTGGCGTCGGCATCGGATTCTCGCAACACGCCGGAATGGTCATCGTCTGCGACGGCAGCGACGAGGCGGCACAACGCGTCGCGCGGGTGCTGTGGAACGACCCGGCGACCGGCGTCATGCGGCACGCCGACGCCGGATACCAAGAGGCCATCGACTGCGCCAGGGAAAAGGGCCTCAATCTGCCGATGCAGCCGGACTGACAGCGCGTTTTTACTCAGCGATTTCAGTGTAGCCGATTAGCGCCTCGAAGTGCTGATGCGCCGGATCCGTGGCAGCCCCGAGGGCGGGCCGCGCAGCCCAGCGCGCGGCAATGAAACGCCGCGCCACGATGGCCTTGCGCGCGTCGCCGCGCGACCAGCCGTCGGCGGCTTCTTCCAGCAGCAGGGCAGCGGACAGCAGATCGGCCATCCGCGCCATCAGGCGCCGGGCGTGACGCGGGCCTTCGCCGGGATTGGCGCGCAGATAGGCAAAGCTGGCGCGGCAGTCCGCCAGGGGCGCGGCAAGCGCGGCACGCTCTTGCGATAAGGCACCCGGCAACGCCGCTACAACGCCCTCTATACGCTCCAGGAATTCGCTGTCTCCGGTCGCCTTGCCGCCGACAAGGCGCAGGAGCTCCAGGGCCTGAACATTGGCCGGACCTTCCCACACCGCCAAGACCATGACATCGCGATAGAGCCGCGCCGTTGGCCAGTCCTCGGTGTAGCCGTTGCCGCCAACCAACTCGAGCGCCGCCGCCGCCGCGGTCACCGCTTTCTCGGCGGTGCGGTATTTCGCCAAGGCCGTGGCCACCCGCAACCAGGTGCGCCGGGCCGGATCGGCGAGCGCTGCATCGAAGGTGACGGCGGCTTCGAAAGCCAGCGCGACGCCGGCTTCCAGTTCGGTCAGCAGATCCAGCAAGCTGTCGCGCACCATGGGGTATCCGACGATGGCAGAGCCGAAGGCCTGCCGATGAGTCGCCCAGCAAGCGGCTTCGAGGAAGGCGCGACGATGCGCGCCGCAGGCCGCGAAGGCGTTGTGGATGCGCGAATAGGCCAGCGCCTCCATCATCGCCTTGAGGCCGTCAGGCGGTGCCGCCACTTCCAGCGCCAAGGCGCCGTTCAGTTCGATTTCGCCCGTCGCCAAGCCGCGGGTACCGGCCTTGTCCTTCAGTCGGCGCACCCAAAAGGCATTGGCCGTGCCGTCGGGCAGTTCGTCGGGCACCAGATAGCAGCCCAGGCCGCGCCCACCGGCGGCGGCGCCGACCGGCCGCGCCGTCGCCAGGGCGAGTCCGGCGCCGGCGTTGCTGGTAAACCACTTGAGACCCTGCAGACGAACGGCCCCACCGTCCGGACGCGCCTCTGTCGTCGTCGCCCCGACGTCCGAACCGCCGTGCAGTTCCGTCGCCCAGGTGGCGCCGCTCTTGGTCCGGCCATCCATGCGGGTCAACTCGCCGAGATAGGCGTCGCACAGCTCGTCCGGCGCCAAACTCTGCAACACGTAGGCCACGGCGCCGGTCATGGTCACCGGACAGTGGATCGAGATATCGCTGTGCGACAGCAGATATCCCATGACGAAGGACAGGAGGTGCGGTGCCTGTCCCTCGAACGCCAAACCGATGACGCCGCGCCGGTAGGCCTCTTGATGACACTCCAGGTAGGCCGGATTGTGCACCACGGCGCCAAGTACCGTGCCGCTCACCGGATCGTGGCTGCGCAGGGCCGGTGGCGCGTAACGATCGGTATAGGCGGCCTGTTCGTCGAGTGTCCCGCCGGCCCAGGCGCCGAAATCATCGAGGCGCTCGCCGTGATCGACCAGCAGCGCGCCTGCCCTGCGCTCCAGGAGCCGTCGCAAATTGCGGTCGCCGGCGAAAAAGTTGAGACCGCGACTGCGCGGCGGATACGCGATGCCTTGCGTTTGCGACTTGCTCTTGACCATGTCTTCATCCCCTCGCTTCGAGATGTAGGCCGCTAACCATGCTACACGATTCGTTGGTCGGCGAAGCCATGTTGTAGGGAGAAAATGTTCACTCCAGGTGCAAGCGCTTTTGTAGCTTGCCAGTGCCCGCGCTAGGATCGACCTACCAGGCAAAAACCCGGCCATCTCGCAAATGGAATTCAATCATGACCCATAATCTCGATAGCCTGTTCCGCAAGGACCTGCCCGCCCCAGCCCAGCCCTGGAGCGGGCTTGCGGCGTTCAACTTCGTTGGCGGCAACAACGATGCCGAGAGTGTGCCCGTCGCCGACCTCGCCGCCGCCGCCAATCGCGTGCTGACAGACAAGGGTCAACTGCTTGCCACCTATGGCCTGGGAGATGGATCGCAGGGCTACCGGCCTCTGCGCGACTTCATCGCGGCAAACCTGAAGCGCCGTGCCGGTCTCGCCTGTGGGGCCGACGACATTCTGGTGACCGGTGGTTCGCTGCAGGCCCTCGATCTGGTCAACGCCGTCTTCCTCGAAGCCGGCGACACGGTCATTGTCGAAGAAGCCACCTACGGCGGTTCGCTGACTCGCTTCCGGCGGCTCGGTGTCGAGATGGTGAGCCTGAAGGTCGACGACGACGGGCTTAGCACCGAACATCTTGCCACGATCCTGGCCGAGCTCAAGGCCAGGAATGTCCGGCCCAAATTCCTCTACACGATCCCAACCGTGCAGAACCCGACGGGAACGGTGCTCGGCCTGGAGCGCCGACAACAGCTTTTGCGCTTGGCCGAAGAGTTCGACTTAATGATTTTCGAGGACGACTGCTATGCCGACCTGCAATGGACGGGCGAGCGGCCACCGGCCATCAAGGCGCTCGACGAAAGCGGGCGGGTGGTCTATTGCGGTTCCTTTTCGAAGTCGGTGGCCCCTGCCCTGCGTGTCGGCTACATCGTCGCCGATTGGCCGGTGATGCGGCGCCTGCTGCCGCTGAAGACAGATGGTGGCAACGGCGCGCTCGAACAGATGCTGTTGGCCGAATATGCTCCCGCACACTTCGAGGCGCACGTCGGCGCGCTGCAGAAGACCCTGAAGCGCAAGTGCGACACCATGATCGCGGCGCTGCAGGAGCAGTTCGGCGCGGCGGCCGAGTTCCGCGTCCCCAAGGGCGGCATCTTCATCTGGATAACCCTGCCCGTTAGCGTCGATACCTCGAAACTCGCCGCCGCCGCGATCCAGGAGGGCGTGGCCATCAATCCCGGCGCCGAATGGTCGACCGACCCGGAGAGCGGCCGCAACAGCCTGCGCCTCTGTTTCGGCAGCCCCTCGCTGCAGACCATCCGGGACGGCGTGGCGAGACTGGCCGAGATCTGCCACCGCGAGACCGGCATCCCGGTGCGCGGCGCCAATGTCGTTCGCGGCGAAGACTAAAGACAGGTCCGGGTTTCCGAACCCAAGCCAAGCTTGTACTGTCCAGCGTTCCAGTATTCGCTCTTATTGTCGATAAGATCGAGGATTTCAACGAGACGTGCGAGCCTTCGCATGCTCGAATGACCCGCAAAGGGCATAACTCATCCAAAGCAAGGAAACTGGCCGCCATGAACGTCGTATCCTTCACTCAGATGAAAGACGGAACCCTCGAGGACTACGAACTTCTGCACGAACTCGAAGTCCCCTACATCGCCGGCACCGCCGATCGCCTACTGGCGGAACTGAAACGGCAAGGCGAGGACACCCTGGCCGGCTACAAGGTTTCGCGCCTGGAACATGGTTTGCAGTCGGCGACCCGGGCACGGCGTGAAGGTGCCGATATCGATTGGGTGGTGGCCACGCTGCTGCACGACATCGGTGACGCCCTGGCGCCACAGAACCACGATCGCATGGCCGCCGAGATCGTCCGGCCCTTCGTCCGCGAGGAGGTGACCTGGGTGGTCGAACATCACGGGATCTTCCAGACCTATTATTTCGGACACCACTACGGCTGGGACCGCAATCGCCGCGAGGAACACCGCTACTCCCCCTACTACCAGTCCTGCGTCGACTTCTGCGCGCGCTGGGATCAAGCGTCCTTCGACCCTGACTACCCCAGCCTCAGCCTGGAGAGCTTCGCACCACAATTGAAAGAGGTCTTCGCCCGCAAGCCCTATGACGAGGCGGTGATCCGCCCGGGCGTGGTCGAAGGCCTGCCGCCGCTTTGAGGTTGCGGGGAGAAGTCGCGCTCGCCGCTCAGCCGGCCCGCCCGCGTAAAGCGTAACTGCCGGAGACATCGGGCGGGCCCTGGCAGGCGACTTCGCCGATCTCGACAAGATGGATAAGGTGCGCGAAGACCGATCGGCCCGCCGCGGGATGCAGGTACTGCGGCACGTCGACATAGATTCGCGCGACGATGTCGGCGATGCGCGTCATCCCCTCGCCAAGACAGGCAAGGATTTCGGCGTCACGCTTGCGGCGGTGCGCGATCAGGGCCTCGACAAAGCGCCGTGGTTCGCGGATCGGCGGACCATGCGTTGGCCAGAAGACCTGCTCATCCCGCTTTAACAGGCGGTGCAGCGCGCGCAGATAGGCCCGCATGTCGCCATCCGGCGGCGAGATGACCGAGGTCGACCAGCCCATCACATGGTCGCCGGAAAACAGCGCGGCTTCTTCGTGCAACGCGAAGCAGAGGTGGTTGGAGGTGTGCCCCGGCGTGTGCAGGGCCTCCAGCGTCCAGCCCGGACCCGCGACCAGATCACCGTCGCGCAGCCGGCGATCCGGATGGAAGTCGCGGTCGCCGTCTTCCTCGACCCGAACGTCCGCATCCGGTCGGCCCGAGCCGTGCGGCCCGAAGGCGTAGGTCGGCGCCTTGGTCGTCGCGGCGAGCGGCCCCGCCGCCGGCGAGTGGTCGCTATGGGTGTGGGTCACCAGGATGTGCGTGACCGTCTCGCCGGCCAGGGCGGCGATGAGAGCCTGAACGTGTTCGTAGAGCAAGGGGCCCGGATCGATCACCGCCACCTCGCCTTGCCCGACAATGTAGGTGCCGGTGCCGTAGAAGGTGAAGGGGCTCGGGTTCTTGGCGATGATGCGACGGATCAGGGGACTGACCTGCTCGACCTCGCCATAGTCGAAGTCGAGATCTCGAACGAAGGGAATATCTTTCGGCATAGGGATCCGTCGAGGCTGCGGCAAGCGTCCATGCTGGCCGAAACGCGGTCCCTTGTCCATGCCGCGCCGCGTTGCCCCCGCAGCCAAGAGCGCCGTTACACGCTGCGCGGCTGAAGTCCTAAAACAGGCCTTCGACCTCGCCCTTGTCGTTGAGGTAGATGCTGTTGGCGGCCGGCACGCGCGGCAGGCCCGGCATGGTCATGATCGCCCCGGTGACCACCACCAGGAACCCGGCCCCCGCCGACAGCCGCACCTCGCGCACC
>JAJFGM010000023.1 GCA_021776145.1 Kiloniellaceae bacterium
GCCTTCCGCGCCGAGCGCATTCGCGAGCTGGTCAACGGCCCCACCAGCCTCGATATGGAAGCCGTCGCGCGGATTCAGACCGACGCGCTCTCGCCCGGTGCCCGCCGCATCCTGCCGCACCTCCTGGCCGCGCCGAGCGCCAATTCCCAAGCCGAAGACGCGCGGGTGAGGCTCGCCGCCTGGGATCTCGTCATGGATCGCACGCGTCCCGAACCGCTGATTTATTCCGCTTGGCTGTGGCAGTTCAATCAAGCTGTCCTGGCCGACGAGCTGGGCGGTGAAATCGGCGGCTTTACCCAGGGACCAGTTTCGCGTCTGCTGTCCGCACTGTCCGGCGAGACACCCTGGTGCGACGACATCACCACCGCGGCCCGCGAAGATTGCGCGGCGCAGATCACGGCGGCCCTAGCCACTACGCTCGAACGTCTGCAGGCCGTTTACGGCGAGGACATGGACGACTGGAATTGGGGCGCCGCCCATATCGCCCGCTTTCCGCACCCGGTGCTCAGCCGCATACCCCTGCTAGGCGATATCTTCGGTTTCGCCGTCGAAACCGATGGCGGCGAATACACGGTCAACCGCGGTGGCATGTCCCTCGGCGCGGTCGAGGTCACGCGCTACGAGCACCGTCATGGCGCCACTTTCCGCGCCCTGTACGACCTTGCCGACCTCGACAATTCGCGATTCATGATCGCGACCGGCCAGTCCGGCAATCCTGTTTCGCCTCACTACGGAAGTCTTGCTAAGCGTTGGCGCGACGGCAAATACGTAAAACTGGTCGGCGACAAGGCAGCCATGCAACACGAATTGCTGCTATTGCCGACAAGCGGCGACTGAGACGGCCGGCGCGGCGGCGCCGAAGCAGCCACCTTCTATGAGCTGCCAATTATGGAGAGACGATATGAGCGTAACCCTGCAGGATATTGAAAACGCTCGCCAGCAAATCAAATCCGAAGTCGTGCGGACACCCCTTGTGCCGGCCCAGCGGCTGTCGCAGGAGTTGGGTTGCGAAATCTTTCTGAAGCTGGAAAATCTGCAGGTCACCGGTTCCTTCAAGGACCGCGGATCCCTGGTCAAGCTGAAGAGTCTGACAGCGGAACAAGGCAAGGCCGGGGTGATCGCCATGTCGGCGGGCAACCACGCCCAGGGTGTCGCCTACCATGCCCAGCGCCTGGGCATACCGGCGACAATCGTCATGCCGGAGTTCGCCCCCTTCTCTAAAGTCGAGCGCACCAAGGCCCTGGGCGCTCGCGTCGTTCTGACTGGTGACACTTTGGATGCCTCGGCAGTGGCGGCCCGCGAAATCGCCGAGCGCGAGGGCCTGACCTTCGTCCACCCCTACGACGACGAAAAGGTCATCGCCGGCCAGGGTAGCATCGGACTGGAAATCATCGAGGACCAGCCGGACCTTGACTGCATTGTCGTTCCAATCGGTGGGGGCGGCATAATTTCCGGCACCGCCATCGCCGCCAAGGCACTGAAGCCGGAGATCGAGATCATCGGCGTCGAGGCCGATCTTTTTCCCTCGATGCGGCAGGCCATCAATCACCAACCCCCGACATCCGGCGGTCAAACGCTGGCCGATGGGATCGCGGTCAAGAACCCGGGCCAACTGACGCGGGCCATCATCGCCGAACTCGTCTCGGATATCCTGTTGGTCAACGAATTCGCGATCGAGAAGGCGGTCCAATGCCTGGTCGAAAAACAGAAGATCGTCGCCGAGGGCGCCGGTGCCGCCGGCGTCGCCGCGCTCATGGAGAACCGCGAGCGTTTCGCCGGCCGTAAAGTCGGCGCGGTGATTTGCGGCGGCAACATCGACGTGCGTCTCTTGTCGTGGATCCTGACCCGCGGCCTCGTTTTCGACGGACGCATGGTGCGCTTGCGCATCGCTATCGTCGATCAGGCCGGCGTGCTCGCCAAGGTGACCAATTTCATCGGTCAGACCGGCGCCAATATCATCGAGGTCTATCACCAGCGCATGTTCTATGACGTTCCCGCGAAACAGGCCGATGTCGACGTCATACTCGAAACCCGCAACGCCGAACATGTGCAGGAGATCGTCGAAAAACTGGTTGCAGGCGGATTTCCAACGCGTGTGCTTTCGGCGCGCTCCAGCGACACCGGTATCTAGGCACCGGACTTTTGGCGGCCGCCCGCTTCCCCCTTTCATCTTTCCGGCACGGTGTTTAATACCCATATCGAAAGCAAGACCCATACCAAAAGCAAGAAACGCCACGCGGTCGCCGCTTCGGCGCCGGCAGGAGACTTCGCACATGCATGCCATCGCCCCCCTATTCGGCAGTGTTCTGGACTTCATCGGCAACACGCCAATGATCGAAGTCAAGCATTTGGATTGCGGCCCCTGCCGCCTGTTCCTCAAACTGGAAAGCCAGAACCCGGGCGGCTCGATCAAGGACCGCATCGGCAAGTCGATGATCGAGGCGGCGGAAAAGGACGGCACACTGAAACCGGGCGGCCGGCTGATCGAAGCGACCGCCGGAAACACCGGCCTCGGCCTTGCCCTCGTAGCGGCGCAAAAGGGCTATCGGTTGTCGCTCGTCGTACCC
>JAJFGM010000221.1 GCA_021776145.1 Kiloniellaceae bacterium
GCTATGCCGCGTCAGGCAAGAAAATCGCCTTTGCGACCCTGGAAGCCAGCGAATGTTTTGGCGAGCTCGCGGCCTTGGACGGCCGACCGCGCTCGGCGAGCGCCGTTGCCGCCACGGATTGCCTGATCGGCGTCCTCTCCTCGAGCCACTTCCTCGACCTCCTGCAGCGTCGCGTCGAGGTAACCTTCAAGGTACTGACGCGGCTCAGCCAATTGGTGCGGGCCGGCGATGTACGCATCATGGAGCTTTCGACCCTGGCCGCCGCGAATCGCGTTTACGCGGAGCTGCTGCGCATGGCCAAACCCGACGCCGCGGTGCCAGGGCTTTTTGTCATCCGCAACCTGCCGCCGCTGCACGAGATCGCCAGCCGGATCAGCACGACCCGCGAAACCGTTGCCCGAACGGTCAGCCAGCTCTACGAATCCGGCCTCGCAAGACGCAAGGGCCGCAACTTCTACATCATGGATCGCGCCAAACTTCTGGCCATGAAGGGCGACGTCGAGGCACTTCCCGGCAAACCCTGAAATAGGCGGCAAGCGACGCCCCACCGCAAGCAAGGCGATATGTCGCCCTTCTGTGACCGCCATCACATACACTCGACGGTAAATCCCCTACTTCTAGGGCAACGGTCGCTCGACCAAACCTTCAAAGTCCCCTAGGAGAAGTCACTTGCATACCGCCCTTTTCGCCGCCCTGATCTGGTTTGCCGCCAGTCTCGCCTGCCTTGTCGCGCTCTGGGGCATGAATCGCTGGGATGACATGGCACTGAAACGCGACCGTCGCCTGACTGGTGCCGGCGGTGCCGAAGTCCAGCATCCAGTCTAAAATTCAATCCGAAAGCCGCGTCCACTCGTTTAGAATCGATCTTGAGGATCCAGCTAAACCGGCGCGGCTTTAGGCTTTAAAGCGCATCGCATAGATATGCCGGCGCCTTGAACTGCAGCGGTTCAAGGCGCCGGCATATTTTTGTGGGCCAGACAGGCATCCTCCGCGATCGGCCACGCCGGCGCGGCACCGAACCGGCTGCAACTCCAATCGAGCGCAACGGCGAGGTCCCCTCATCGGATTGCGTCAATCCTTGGGCACCCCGTCTCGCCACGGGGATGCCTCGGCGAGTCGTGGTGCCCTCTGTCGGCCCGCGGTGCCCTTGCCCGTCGCGCCTCTGCGCGCGGCAGTCATCTCATCAGATAGGCGAAGGCGACAAAGACAAAAGACCAACTGAATGCCATTCCGGCGATTGTCAGCAAGGCTGTAATCCCGAGGCGGTCGATGATATCTCTGGTTCGGTAGGTCATGATCCTAAACTCCCAGGAACAGGATCGGTCCCAATCCAACTGGCGATGATACCGGCATTGCGTAGTGACCGTTGTCACAACCGCAATAAACAAATAGAGAGGACCGCTCCGCTCGCCCTCGTCTCGCTCAGCCTGTCGTTCGCACGCTAAATTCCAACGACTTCGACGATGGCTCAACTACAACGCCAAGCTAGTGGCTATGCCTCTGTGCCCTCAAATCAGCCAATCTAGGAACTGATTCACAGCCGGTACGGAACGAAACTCCCAATTAAGCGTTTCACCTATGTGGTCGCGAAATGAAATCCGTTGGGAGACCTTTCTTGAGTTTTGCAATAACAGCAACCTTGGTTTGGATAGGCATCAGCCTTGCCAGTATTGCCACCCTCGTGCTCGTTTCCATATGGGACGATTACCGTTTGGAACGAAAGCAGAACTGATCGACTGTGCGTAGGCACCGCGCCATTCACGGATCGAGCGACCGTCAGTCGAGCACTCCGCGGTCGACAGCATGCTCATCGACTTTCGGCCCTCAAAGCGGCGTTTCCGGCCCAGCAGCGCTCTGGCTTCCTGGAGATCTGATCGGCTTTTGGCGTTGCGCGCGGTGATCGCCGACGCGCGGCGCAGCCCCGCTTGCGGCGCTTCGGCGCGTGGCGGATTTGGCAGTGCGGCGATAAAATCACCCGGCTCAAGATTAAAAGCGGCACGGCAGGCGTCTTTCTACGCGATGACATTGCTGAAATCGATATCCTCGGCGAACGCGGCCTTCTCGAAAGAAGCCCTCACGGCACATCCCCAAATTAGCAATCCAGGCCCGATCAATAGACCCTCTAATTCCGGCATTCGACCTTGCGCCCGAAGACCGTGACGAAGCCCAGCGCTGCGGCGCCGAGCGAGAAGGCGGCGGCGAGGCCGAACATGTGCGGCCACGACAACCCCGCCGCGATGCCGGCGAGCACCGCGCCGAGCGCGCCGATTCCGTCCATCAGCCCGAAGGCCAGACCCAGCGTCGTGCCTTCGCTGTGGCCAGTGTGATCGACCGCACCCGCGAGAATGGCGGCGCGGATCGCATCTAGCGCGGCAACCGCGACCATCATCGCGGCGATCGTGACCCAGAGCGAAGGCTGGAAAACCAGCAGCGCGCACGCTAGCGCCGCCGTGAGATTGCCGAGCACCACCACCGGCCGGCGTCCGGCGATGTCGGAGATCTTGCCGACCCAGGGCTGCGCCAGTGCACCGCCGATCAGCATGGTCGAAAACGCGATGCCGGCCGCCTCCGGCCCGAATCCGTGCCGGTCCGCGAGATAGAGCGGGATCATGCTGAGAAGCGCCATCAGTGCCATGTTGTAGAGGCAGATCATTACCACCATTCGCAGACCGTTGCCCTGCCGCCAAATGTTCAGGAGGCCGAGCATATCCTGCTTGCTGACCGATTTTTTCTCGACACGCGGAACCGCGCGCGCCACCCAGAAGAAGCAGAAACCCATGAACGCAGCGGGAAGCATCGAGATCGCCAGCGCCTCGCGCCAGTCGACGTAGGCCAGGAGAAAGCCGACGGCGAGCGGCGACAGCACCTCGGCCAGCGAGCCGCCGATGGCGTGAATGCCGAGCACGTGAGCGCGCCGATCCTTGCTTTCGCGCGTGAGCACGCCCGTGGCGATCGGGTGCCACGCAGCATCGCCCATGCCGGCAACGGCGAGCAGCAGCGCGAGGCTCCAGAATCCCGGCGCCAAGGCGGCCAGCAGATAACCGACGGCGCCCCACCAGAACGTGGCGAGCAGCAACCGGCCCCGGTTCGAGACGTGGTCGGCGAGGATGCCGGCTGGCAGATAGGCGAGCGCGCCGCCGACGTTTAAGATCGTGAACAGCAGGCCGACCTCGGCCGGCGAAAGCTCCATGGCGATGCCGACCGTCGGCACGATCAGCCACAGCGAGCAGATCGGCCAGTCGTTGGCGAAATGGCCCAGCGTGAACCATAACAGGAGGGTGCGTTTTTCCATGGCGGCGGCAAGCTCTGATCCAGAAGTGCGGACATCGTGCCCGAAATGCTTGAGCACCCTAGGCCAGAACGTTATGTCTTTCAGTCGACACCAAGACAAATTACATCTAGAAATCGTCAAAACTCATGACTAATCCGAAACAGCACCCCCTGAGCGATCCCGGCGAAACGCGCGTACCGCGTTATCTGGGGGAGTCAATCAGGCCGACATCCGGCGAGAGTTACGACTGGCACAGCCATGAATTCGGGCAGCTCATCTCCGCTTCTTTTGGGTCCATGTACGTTGGCACGCCGGGCCGTATCCTGTTGCTCAGCCCGGCGATGGTGTTGTGGATCCCGCCGGGCGTTGAGCACTGGATGCGATACGGATCGAACAACGAGATACACTACGTCGACCTGCCCCAGGACGAAGCCGAGAAGATCGGCGCGGTATGCCGGATCATGTCAATGACGCCGTTACTGAGCGCCCTGATATCCGGCACCATGCCCGACAACGGAACGGGCCGCGCGAAGGACCATAACGATGCGCTTCACGATCTCCTGCGTCATGAACTCGTCGCTGCCCCGGACGTACCGCTCTCGATCGTCATGCCACAGAACCATCGAATTCGCCGGTTTGCCGAAGCCGCGCTCGACGACCCGGGAATCGTCGGATCCGTCGACTCCTGGCTCGCCAAAGCCCCCGCCAGCCGCAAGACCATCGAACGATTGTTTGCCACCGAAACCGGCATGCCGCCGTCGCGGTGGTTGCGACACGCTCGCTGTCTTCACGCCATATCAAGGCTTGCCGCCGGCGAGAAGGTCAGCTCGGTCGCGTTCGACATGGGCTATGCGTCTTCAAGCGCGTTCAGCTACATGTTTCGCCGCACCCTCGGGCGTAGCCCGAGCGATTTCTGCGTCTGAGTCCCGGCAACGAAGTGGATATTCGCATTCGTGGCGCACGCGCAACGTAACCGGCTGCCGCCGAAGAAGAACCCGCTGAAACTGAACAAGGTGATGTGCCGCTCACCCGGAAAATAGGGTCTTACGGGGGCATTAATGACCTGGGTCATGACAGCCCCTCCAGACGCTCAGCTCTGGAAAGCAAGGCTCAGGTCCAAAGAGGCCGTGACCCCCAATCGGGCGGAATCAGGCTGTGTCCCGGACCAATGTCAACGGCGGCATATAAACCGGCCAAGCGGCGGTGAATAAGGTTACCACTTTCGCTCGGTGAGGCGCTTGTCCCCGAGGTCCATAGGAGGACCCCATCCGCGTCTGCGCGCAAACCATCCGCCTCTTGTCATCCGTCCAGACCCGGCACTTATCCTATTGCAGCCCCTCTTGCGGCGCGCCCGTCCGGTTTTCTTGTCTAGTTGAGCCGTCAGAACAGGCCTTCGACCTCGCCCTTGTCGTTGAGGTAGATGCTGTTGGCGGCCGGCACGCGCGGCAGGCCCGGCATGGTCATGATCGCCCCGGTGACCACCACCAGGAACCCGGCCCCCGCCGACAGCCGCACCTCGCGCACC
>JAJFGM010000222.1 GCA_021776145.1 Kiloniellaceae bacterium
ACCTCGAGGGCCACAAACTCGAACGCTTCGACCTCGGCAACGAATCCGCGGCTCAGGCCGCGGTGGCACGGCTGGAAGGCGCCAGCGAATTCCAGGTCACGACGGTCGAGCGCAAAAATACCAAGCGCAATCCCTACCCGCCCTTCACCACCTCTACCCTGCAGCAAGAGGCTTCCCGCAAATTCGGCTTCGGCGCCACGCGCACCATGCGCGTCGCGCAAAAGCTCTACGAGGGAATCGAACTCGGCGGCGACACCGTCGGACTGATCACCTATATGCGTACCGACGGCGTGCAGATCTCCTCGGAGGCGATCGCCGCAACACGCAGCATGATTGCCGACACCTACGGCGATCCCTACCTGCCGCCAAGTCAGCGCATCTACAAGACCAAGGCAAAGAACGCCCAAGAGGCGCACGAAGCCGTACGGCCGACCGACGTGACGCGACATCCACGCGAAGTCGCGGCCTACCTCGACAATGACGGGCAAAAGCTCTACGAGCTGATCTGGAAACGGACCGTGGCAAGCCAAATGGCCAGCGCCGAATTCGACCAGGTTGCGGTGGATATCGCCGTCGACGGCGCCAGCGCGGGGCTGCGCGCCAATGGCTCCATTCTCACATTCGACGGTTTCCTCAAGCTTTACCAGGAAGGCCGTGACGATCAGCGCGACAGCTCCAGCGGCGGCAAGACGACAGCGGTCAAGGACGAGGACAGGCGCCTGCCGAAACTGCTCGAAGGCGACAGGGTCGCGCGTCGGCAGGTGTTGCCGGAACAGCATTTTACGCAACCGCCGCCGCGCTATTCCGAAGCCAGCCTGGTCAAAAAGATGGAAGAGCTCGGCATTGGCCGGCCCTCGACTTATGCCTCGGTACTACAAGTGCTGCAGGATCGCGACTATGTGCGCCTCGATAAGCGCCGCTTCATCCCGGAAGACCGCGGCCGTCTGGTCACCACCTTTCTAAGCAGCTACTTCGAACGCTACGTTCAATACAACTTCACTGCCAAGCTCGAAGAACAGCTCGACGATATTTCGGGTGGTCGGATCGATTGGAAAGTCGTGTTGCGCGAGTTCTGGACCGGCTTCAACGAAGCCGTCGGCGGCACGAAAGACCTATCGATTACGGCTGTCATCGACACCTTGGACGAAGCCCTGGGACCGCACTTCTTCCCCACCGATCCAGAACATCCGGAACGCAACCTGCGCGCCTGCCCGACCTGCGGCGGCGGACGCCTTGGGTTGAAGCTGGGTCGCAATGGCGGCTTTATTGGCTGTTCCAACTATCCGGATTGCCGCTACACGGCCCCACTCGCCGTGCCCGGCGACGGCAGCGGCGGCGACGAAATGGACCTCAGCCAACCCAGGGAACTGGGCCAGGATCCCGCCAGCGGCAAAAACGTCACCCTGCGCAAGGGTCCCTATGGCATCTACATTCAACTCGGCGAACCCGAGGGCAAGGAAAAGCCAAAGCGCGTTTCCCTACCCAAGGGACTTTCGCCTACGACATTGGACCTGCAACAGGCGCTGGCGCTTTTGGCACTGCCGCGTGACGTCGGTCAGCATCCCGAGAGCGGAGACATCATCACCGCCGGCATCGGCCGTTACGGTCCCTACATCAAGCATGGCCCGGCCTACCAGTCGCTCGCCGATGACGACGACGTTTTGACCGTTGGCCTCAACCGCGCCGTGGCGCTGATCGCCGAGGCCCCGAAACGACGCGCCAGCGCCAGCCGTCAACTCGGAGAGCACCCCGACGACGGTAAGGTGGTCAGCCAGGGCAAGGGGCGCTTCGGACCTTACGTCCGCCATGGCAAGCTGTACGCCTCACTGCCCAAGGACGTCGATCCGGAGGCCATCACCCTGGAAGAGGCATTGCCGCTCTTGGCGGCACAGGCCGCAAAAAAGGGGCTGAAGACGGGCGTGAAGAAGAAGGCACCCGCAAAAAAACCAGCGGCAAAAAAACCAGCGGCAAAAAAAACGGCCGCGAAAAAGCCGGTTGGCAAAAGAAAATCCCCGGCCAAAAAGACAACCGTCGGCACTGTCTCCCCCCCTAAGCCCGCTGCGGACTGAGCACGCGGTCCCAACGCGAATTTGCAGATTTGGCCAAAGACAAGCCCCCCAAAGCCCCGCGCCGCTTTCCCAGCAAAGCCGACATCGTCGCCTTCGTACGGAAAAGCCCGGGCAAGGTCGGCAAACGCGAGATCGCCCGGGCCTTCAGCCTGCGCGGCGATGACCGTATGGCTCTCAAGGCAATCCTCAAGGAAATCAAGGACGAAGGCCTGCTCGATAAGGACGGAAAAGGCGATGCGACCGGCACGCTTCCGCCGGTGCTCGTCGTCGAAGTCAGCGGCCTCGACGAAGACGGCGAAGTTCTGGCGCGCCCGGCAAGCTGGACTCGAGAGGGTCCGCCGCCGACCATCTACCTGGCGCCGGACAGCCACAGCCGCGGAGCCTTGGCACTTGGCGACCGCGCCCTGGTTCGCACTCGGCGCGTCGGAGACGGCGTCTTCGAAGCCCATATAATCCGCCGCCTGGAAAGCAGTCCCAAGCGCATCCTCGGTGTCTACGAAGTCGGCTCACAGGGTGGCCGGCTGCGGCCAACGGAAAAGCGCATACGCAAGGAATTCAGCATCAGCCGCGAACACGCCGGCGGTGCAGAGCCTGGCGAACTGGTGCTTGCCGAACCCCTGCCGCAACGCCGCGGAGCTCGGCTTGGCTTGCGCCCGGTCAAGGTCGTCGAGCGGCTCGGGAGCGTTGGCGAACCGCGGGGCCACAGCCTCATCGCCATTCACGAGCATGACTTGCCCGTGGAGTTTCCCGCCGCCGCCCTGGAGCAGGCCACCGCCGCCGGACCAGCCGAACTTGGTCAACGGATCGACCTGCGCGGACTGCCCCTGGTCACCATCGACGGCGCCGACGCGCGCGACTTCGACGATGCGGTTTTTGCCGAGCCCGACACCAAGGTTACCGGCGGCTGGCACATTCTGGTGGCAATCGCCGACGTCGCCCACTACGTCGCGCCGGGCAGTGCCCTGGACCGCGCTGCCTACGAGCGCGGCAATTCGGCCTATTTCCCCGATCGCGTCGTGCCAATGCTCCCAGAAGCCCTGTCGAACGGCTGGTGTTCGCTGGTCCCCGATGAAGAACGTCCCTGTTTCGCGGCCGAAATGTGGATCGATGCAGGCGGCCAATTAACGCGCTGGCGCTTCCAGCGCGGGCTGATGCGGTCCGCGGCGCGGCTGACCTATGAAGAGGTCCAAGCCGCGCGCGACGGACATCCTGCGGCCAAACTGAAGCCGCTGATCGAGACCGTCATTTCGCCGCTCTACGGCGCCTTCGCGGCCCTGTTGGCGGCGCGGCAAGTTCGCGGAACACTGGATCTGGAAATACCCGAGCGGCAAATCCTGCTCGGCGAGGATGGCCGCGTGGCCGCCATCGAACCGCGCACCCGCCTCGACAGTCACCGCTTGATCGAGGAATTTATGATTACCGCGAACGTGGCTGCCGCCAAGGAATTGGAACGCCACCGCTTGCCCTGCATGTACCGGATACACGACCGCCCGGACACGGAAAAGCTGGCCGCGCTTGCGGAAATCCTCTCCAGCTTCGGTCTCAAGCTCAGCCGCGGCCAAGTGATTCGCCCAAAGACGCTGACGAACCTCTTGCACAAAGTCTCTGGACGTCCCGAAGCCACCATGGTCAACGAATTGGTCCTGCGCTCCCAGTCGCAGGCCGAATACAACCCGCGCAATATCGGCCACTTCGGGTTGGCGCTGACCCACTATGCACACTTCACGTCGCCTATCCGCCGCTATGCCGACCTCTTGGTTCATCGGGCGCTGATCGCTGCGGTAGAGCCCGGTGGCGGCAGGCATGAGTTGCCGGACGAGGCCTGGTTCGAAGAGGCTGGCCAACACATAAGTCGCACGGAACGCCGCGCCGCCGCCGCCGAACGCGATGCCGTGGATCGCTTCACCGCCGCCTTCCTTCAGGGCCGCATTGGCGAGTGGTTCCAGGGCCGGGTGAACGGCGTCACCCGCTTCGGCCTCTTCGTCACTCTGGACGAAAGCGGCGCCGACGGACTGGTGCCA
>JAJFGM010000223.1 GCA_021776145.1 Kiloniellaceae bacterium
GCCAATCTCGGCGCCTCGGTCGTGGACATCATGAACCGCCGACCCACGACCGTGACACCGGCCGAGGGCCGGCCCGAGGCCCTGCGCCTGATGCGCGAAAAGTCGATCAAGCAGATCCCAGTGGTCGACGCCGGCGGCCGCGTCGTCGGACTGGAGAGCCTCGATGCCGGCAGCGGCAAGGCCAGCAACGACACCTGGGTGGTGCTCATGGCCGGCGGCCTCGGCAGTCGTTTGGCGCCGCTCACCGACGAGGTGCCAAAACCCCTGCTCAAGGTCGGCGGCAAACCACTGCTGGAGACCATCGTCGACGCCTTCGCGGGCCAAGGGTTTCGCAGGTTCTTTCTTTCGGTCAACTACAAAGCCGAGCTCTTCAAGGCGCACTTCGGCGATGGCGGCGACCGCGGCATCGAGATCGGCTACCTGCACGAGGACGAGCGGCTTGGCACCGCCGGTGCCCTGAGCCTGCTGCCGGAGGCACCCAAGCACCCGATCATCGTCATGAACGGCGACCTCCTGACCTCGGTCGACTTCCGCCACCTGCTGGATTTCCACGCGGCGCAGGGCTCGGAGGCGACAATGTGCGTGCGCGACTATGCCTTCCAGGTGCCTTACGGGGTCGCGCTTCTCGATGGCCAGAAGCTGACCGGTATTTCGGAAAAGCCACGCCACGATTTTTTCGTCAACGCCGGCATCTATGTGCTGAGCCCCGCCGCCCTCGCGGCAATCCCGGCCCGCACCCAATTCGACATGCCGCAACTCTTTGAGAAGCTGATCGCCGAGGCCACGCCCACCGCCGCCTTCCCAATCCGCGAATACTGGCTCGACATCGGTCATGCCGAAGATCTCGAGCGTGCGCGCGGCGATTTCCCGGAAGTTTTCGGCACGTCCTCAGACGATGTACCCGACGCATGACAGGGGCTGCACAGACCAACCGGGCGCTCGTTGTCGGCTATGGCTCGATCGGTCAACGCCACGCCCGCCTGCTCGGCGAAATGGGCCTGGAGGTCGCGGTGGTCAGCCGCCGCACCGTCGAGCACGCACCCTGCTACGGCAATCTGGAGAGCGCCTTGTCGGAATGGGATCCGGGCTACCTGGTCATCGCATCGGCCACCGCCGAACACCAGGGAACATTGAACGGGCTTGCCGCGGCCGGCTACGCTGGCCGGGTGTTGATCGAAAAACCACTCTTCGAGGCTGCCCATGTGCTGCCGGCGGCAGGTTTCGTCGCCGCCGGCGTTGCCTACAACCTGCGCTTCCACCCCGTCATCCAGGCGCTGCGCGCGGCCCTGGTCGGCGAGACCGCGCTGCAGGTCCAGGCCTATGCGGGCCAGCATTTGGTCGACTGGCGGCCCGGGCGCGACTACCGCGACAGCTATTCCGCCAGCGCTGCCGCCGGCGGCGGCGTGCTGCGCGATCTCAGTCACGAACTCGACCTCTTGGCCTGGCTCTTCGGGCCCTGGCGGCGCCTGGCGGCGCTCGGCGGCCGCCACGGTGCCCTCGAGATCGACAGCGACGACAGCTGGGCGATCCTCATGGAACTTTCAAACTGTCCGCTGGCGAGCCTGCAGATCAACTACCATGACCGCCCGGGACACCGCGAGATCCGCGTCAACACACATGAACACACCTTCTGTGCCAACCTCAGCGCGGCTACCCTGACCCGCGACGGCGAGGTCGAGACCTTCGACGCGCCACGCGATGCCAGCTACAGGGCGCAACACCAGGCACTGCTATCCGACAGCGACAATATCTGCGGCCTGGCCCAGGGCTTGGCCGTTGTCGAGATGGTCGAGGCCATCGAGACGGCGGCGCGGGACGGCCGCTGGATCGAGCGCGGCGACGGGTGAGGATATAGGCGTGGCAAACGGCACGGACAGACTCTGCACACTCTGCGCCCGCGGCGGCTCCAAGGGCGTGCCCGACAAGAACCTTCGGCGGGTGGCCGGAAAGCCGCTTTTGGCCTGGAGCCTCGAACAGGCCCGCGCCAGCGGACTTTTCCAGTCCATCGCGGTGTCCAGCGATTCCAGCGACATTCTCGCGGCGGCGGGCGATGCCGGTGCCGATTTCCTGATCGAACGCCCGGCCGAGCTGGCCAGCGACACCGCCGGCAAGGTTCCGGCCATCCGCCACTGCCTGCTGCAGGCCGAAGCGCGAGCCGGCAAAAGGTGGCCGGTCGTCGTCGACCTCGACGCCACCGCGCCGCTGCGCTTGCCCGAGGACATTGCCGGCGCCATCGCCCTGCTGGAAGAAAGCGGCGCCGCCAGCGTCATCACCGGCACCCCGGCGCGGCGTTCGCCCTATTTCAATTTGGTCGAGCGCCGCGGCGACGGGACCGTCGCCGTCTGCAAGGCGGCGGAAGCGGCCGTGCTACGGCGCCAGGACGCGCCGGCCTGTTTCGACATGAACGCCTCGATCTATGTCTGGCGGCGCGACGCCCTGGTCGAGCAGCCGACCGTCTTCTACCCCGACACCCGCCTCTACGAGATGCCGGCCGAACGCTCGCTCGACATCGACAGCGCGCTTGACTTCGAAATCGTCGAATTCCTCCTGAGTAAAAGGACCAACGCATGACCGCCGACGCCCCGGCCAACGCCGCCGCTGCGGGCACCTACCGCGGACTCTTCGATCTCACCGGCCGCGTCGCACTGGTCACCGGCGGTGCCGGCATCCTCGGCCACCGCTTCGCCGCCGCGCTCGCCGACTTCGGCGCCGCTGTCGCCGTCGTCGACCTCGACGGCTCCGCCGCCGAGGCACTGGCAGCCGATCTGAACAGCCGCTTTGGCACACCGACCCTCGCCGTCGCCTGCGATGTCAGCCAGCCCGACCTGGTCGCCGCCATGGCGGCGCGGGTCGAGGCCGAACTCGGCCCAGCCGATATCCTGCTCAACAACGCCGCCAGCAAATCCGACGATCCGGCCGCCTTCTTCGCCACGCCCGAGGACTATGACCTCGAGACCTGGCGCCAGGTCATGGCGGTCAACCTCGACGGCCTCTTTCTCGTCGCCCAGAAAATCGGCGCCGGCATGGCCGAACGCGGCCGCGGCAGCATCATCCAGACGGCATCAATCTACGGCCTGCTGGCACCGGACCAGCGTATCTACGAAGGCTCGGACTATGAAGGCCGGCCGATCAACACACCGCCGGTCTACAGCGCCTCGAAAGCCGGGGTCATCGGCCTCACCCGCCACTTGGCGGCGCAGTGGGCGCCGAGAGGCGTGCGCGTCAACGCCCTGGTGCCCGGCGGCGTCGAAAGCGGCCAGAACGAGACCTTTAAGCAGCGCTACGCTGCGCGTGTGCCATTGGGCCGCATGGCCCGGGCCGACGAGATGCCGGGCGCCGTCATCTTCCTCGCATCCGACGCCTCCAGCTACGTCACCGGCCAGGCGCTGGCCGTCGATGGCGGTCTCAGCGCCTGGTGAGGCGGTGGCACCGCAACATTGACGTTGATCGAATGGGGTGCGCTTGCTAACCACAGGCTCTTTCGCGCCACCCACTTAGAAATCTTCGGTTTTCATGCCAGCGAGCAACCACCGGATCGCACCGCCTCCGCGCGCCGCCGCCTTTGGCTTCGGTCGTCTCTTCGCGCATCGCGGGGGCCGCGCCCACGAGGTGCTGGAGACGTTCGGGTCGGCACTCGGCGAGTCGACCCTCGACGTCGGCGCCGGCTCCAACGCGGTGATCTTTCGCCAGGCCCTGGGCGGGCGCTACCAGTCGCTCGATTTCTCCAAAAGCTACAAGCTCGAGACCCGTCAACAGGAAGAGGCGCTGGAGCACCGCTACGACCTGGAAGGCCGGCCGCTACCTTTCGCCGACGGGCAGTTCGAGACCGTCATCTGCCTCGACGCCCTGGAGCATGTCGACGACATCCATCTGCTCTATGACGAATTGTTCCGCGTCGCCGGGCGCAGTGTCATCATTTCGTTGCCCAACAACTGGCCGCGCTTCCTTTGGAGTTTCCTCGCCGGGCGCAACATCACCCACGCCGCCGGTTATGGACTCGGCCCCGAACGCAAGCGACCCGGCGAGCGCCACAAGTTCTTCTTTAACCTGGAGGAGGCGAGTGCCTTCCTCGATGGCCGCACGCCGGACGGATTCCAACGACCGCGCCTGGCCTTCCGCTTCGAACAGGGCAGCGACGGCCTTTTGGCTTCGGCGCCGGGGCTGACCCACTTCTACCGCCTCGCCGGCAAGGCGACGCCAACCGACGCGCGGCAACGCTACGGCCTCGCCGGCCCACCGATCTGGTTCGCCGCCAAAGCCGTCTACCTGCCGGCGCGCCTGCTCGATATCGCGGTCAGCGCCCTCTTCTACGGCTGGGGCTCGCCCTATCGCTTTCACAACCTCTTCTGTCGCCAGGTCTGGGCGGTTTTCGAGCGCGAAACATGAAGCGCCTGGTTCAGAACACCGCCATAAACTTCGCCGCCTTCGGGCTGGTCAGCCTGACCGGCCTCGCCTTGGTGCCGGTGCTTGTCGGTACCTATGGCCTGGAGCTCTTCGGTCTGATCGTTTTGGCGCGGCTGCTGCTGCCGACCGGCATCATGGGGCTTTTCGACCTTGGCCTGCCCAATGCCGCCATCCGCCACATCGCCCATGCCGGCGCCAGCGGCGATCAGGCGGGGGCAGAGCGCGTGCTTTCGGGCGCCCTGCTGCTGTCGCTCCTGCCCGCCGTGATCGTCGCCCTGGTGGTCGTGTTCGGCGCGGCCTGGATCTCGTCCGACGTCCTTTCCATCGCGCCGGCGCGGCTCGACAGCTTCTCCCGCCTCGTCGCCTGGACCGGCCTCGCCCTCTTGCCGCTTTATCCGGGCCTGGTCGTCGAAGGCGCCTTGAAAGGCCTGGAGCGTTTCGCCGTCATCCGCGCCGCCGAGGTCGCCGCGGCGCTGGCCAACGCCGCCGGAGTGGTCACGCTGGTCCTGCTCGACGCGCCCTACCAGGCCGTCGCCTACCTCTATCTCCTGACCCAGCTTTGCCGGATCGGCTTCCTGGTTCTGGTCGCGCTGACGCCACTTGCCGGCGGAGTCCGCTTCCGTTGGCGTCGGCCTGACCGCGCCTCGCTGAAGGAAACCCTGCTCTACGGTCGCGCCATGGTCGAGCGCAAGGTCGTCGATATCCTCTTCACCTTCGGGCCCGGGCTGGTCATCGCCAATCAGGTCGGTGCCGCCGGGGTCGGCGCCTACGACGTGCTGATGCGCCTGCCGCGCTTTGCCAAGATCACCAGCGGGCTCGCCACATCGGCCCTGCTGCCCTTTTCCACCAAACTCGACAGCCATGACCGGGATGGGGCCCTGCAGCGCATCGTGACGCAGGGCAGCCGTTTCTCCCTGACACTCTTCGCCCCGCCCCTGTTGGTCGGCGCGGCCTTCGGCGGTGACATCCTGCGGCATTGGCTGGGACCGGACTACGCCGACCTCGGCGCCTGGCTGTCGCTGGCCTTTCTCTGGCCACTGATTGCCGCCTGGCATCACATCGGCGGATCGGCCATCGCCTCGCGCCGCCACGCCGTGCACCGCAGCAATCTGATCAACTTGGGCCAGCTTGTGCTTTTCCTCGTCGTCGCGCTGACGCTGCTCGGCAGTTATGCCGAGCGCGCCTTCATTCTCGCCCTGCCGCTCGCCGTTGCCGTCGCGGCGCCGTTCCACATCACCATCATCTGCCGCGAGTACGGCGTTTCGCGTCTCGCTTTTCTGCGTCTGTTGCTTGGCATCCTGCTGGCCGGCATCCCCGCCGCCGGCCTCGCCGGCCTCGTCCTATGGCAGGGCTGGAGCGAGTCCCTGGCCGGTTTCCTCGCATTTTTCGCGCTCTGCTGCGGGCTCTATTGGGCCTGTATCACCCTCTTCGTGCTCGCGCCCGCCGATCGCCAGACGCTGCGTTCCATGCTGCGCGTGGTCCTCGGTCAGCCGCTGCAGGCGCCGCCCTCGGTCGCGGGCAAGGGCCCGTGACGGCCCCCGCGACTGTCGACCGGCGCGTGCGGATCGGCCTCATCGTCGACAACCCGAATCGCGACCTCGCCGGCGCCGCCCTTTTGGCGCACGCGTTGACCAAGCGCGATGCCGAAGCCGTCATCGTGCCGTTTTATCAGCAGGCCGTCGACATTCCCCTGCTTGGCCTCGACGTGGTGCTGCTCAACTACGCCCGCCTCAACAACAAACCGCTGATGCAGACCTACAAAAAACTCGGCATCGCCCTGGCGGTGCTCGACACGGAAGGCGGCATCCTCTCGGAGAGCGGCATGAACGCGCCGACCAACTGGGCAAGCCTGATCAAGGACAGTGGCCTCGGCGCGCTGATCGACGCCTACCTCTTCTGGGGTGAGACGGTTTGCCAGGCCTTTCGCGACGGCAGCGGCCTGGCGCCCGACAGCCTGCATGCCACCGGCTGCCCACGCTTCGACATCACCGCGCCGAAGTGGCGCGACCTTTTGACCTATAGCCGCGATGGCTACGTCCTGATCAATGCCAACTTCCCCAGTGTCAATCCACGCTACAGCGGTTCGGTGGAGAAAGAAAAGGCGACGCTGCGCGGCGTCGGCTGGGAGGCGGCCTATGTGGAGACGCTTTTCGCCGAGCTCGAGCGCACCTTCAAAGCCTACCTCGGCGAGTTGCGGCGCCTGGCCCAAGCCCTGCCGGAGCGCGCCTTCCTGCTGCGCCCGCATCCCTTCGAAAAGCCCGAGACCTACACCCAGGCCCTGGGCGACCTGGGCAACGTGACCATCGACCCCGCGGGTAATGTACTCAACGTCATACACCACGCCCGTTGCGTGCTGCACCTCAACTGCGGCACCTCGGTCGAGGCGATCCAGCTCGGCAAGCTGCCGGTCTCGCTGGAGTACCTCAACA
The DNA here is from genome assembly GCA_021776145.1 of Kiloniellaceae bacterium. GTDB lineage: Bacteria > Pseudomonadota > Alphaproteobacteria > Kiloniellales > Kiloniellaceae > JAJFGM01. The sequence goes on from JAJFGM010000223.1 coordinate 6,834, forward strand.
GCGAGACCCTGCGCAGCCACAGCCGCCTGCCGTCGCGGGTCAGCCACGCGGCCGACTCCTTCGCCGACCTCTGCGCCGCCATCGAGGAGGCCGACAGCCTGACGGCGCGCTTCGACTTCGAGGGCCTGCACCGGCAATTCATCCAACCCTGGTTCCACCTGCCGGACGGCGCCGCCGCCGAACGTGTCGCCGAGGTGCTTTGCGATCTCGGGCAACGGAAAAACACGACCGGGCCCGCGCAGCGGGTGTCATTGTCGGCGTCGCTGGCGGGGGGGCGCGAAGCGGCGCCGGCGGGCCAGCGCCTGCAGGCGGCGGTGATGAACCTACTGGGTTCGCGCGCCGGCACCGCCTTGCGCGCGCGCATG
>JAJFGM010000224.1 GCA_021776145.1 Kiloniellaceae bacterium
CAGTTGGGCGCTCTCGAATGGCCAATCCGGCTGGTTCTGGCACTCGTTCATGAAGGCGGTCATCCGCGAGATCACCGATCGCGGCACGTAGGAACCGCCCGCGTTCTCAAAATAGGCCCACCCGTTTTCCAGCGGCGGAAAACTACGGCGGCAATATTCCACATCCAAACGAGGCAAATCGGTCATAAGGCACTCCGCGACGACTGAGGGCCGCAACCTGACACGCTTGCGCGCGCGCGCAAAGCCTTGGCCTTGCGCCCTTTTGTGGGACGCCTTCCGATTGCAATGAAGAGCGTCGGGTGATCCGCGAAACGCCGAACCGACCTGCCCCCAGGCTGGCCAATCCGCTTTATTACGTTGATTGAATATACTTATTATAATTTCCTCTTATAAAGGACCATGGGGGCAGTGGTCGCTATTCATCAAAATAAGTCATTGGCCAAAGGTCATACCTACAACGCAGGATAGAGCCGCCCACCGATTCTGTGGCCACACCAGCGTGCGCGGTGAAACGCTATGAGCGACCCTAAACGATCCAGGGGCAACAGTTGCCCGACGATGATCGACAGCTATGTCGGTCGGCGCATCCGTCTACGGCGCAACTTGCTCGGCATCAGCCAGGACAACCTTGCCAGGAACTTGGGTCTGACTTTTCAGCAAATCCAGAAGTACGAGAAGGGCACGAACCGAGTCAGCGCCAGCCGCCTCTTTCTCCTGGCCCACCTCTTTGGCGTATCGGTCGACTATTTCTTTAAGGGACCGGATGGCGAGGACCTGCGCGAGATCCTCGATATGCAGAACCTCCCGGCCACGCTGCCGCAGAACCATCTAAACGGCGATGACCCCTTGAGCGGGCGCGAGGCGATGAGCGCGCTGCGCGCCTTCTGCCGCATCAAGAACCCACGCGTGCGCAAGCGTGCCGCCGAACTGCTCGCGGCCTTGGGCGATAACGGCGACGAGGAGTTACGGGTGCCGCCAAGCGAGGGACGTGCCCCGGAAAATCGCGCTTAAGGACGCCGTGCCACACACCGATTGCCCTACGAAGCGAAGGAGCCCTGGCTCGACTCGCTGCGCGCCGACGTGGTCATCGAGCGAAAATCGGCGACGGGACCGAGATAGGCGACTATGAGGCCAAGCGCCGCCGATAGATAGAAGGCCTCTGCCAGTCCAAGGCCACCGGCAAAAAAGCCGGCTACGACCGGACCGACCAATTGCCCCGCCGAAATGAGAAAGAAGGTCGCCCCGAAACCGGCCGAGGGCCGGTCCCGAAAAACGTGAATACTCCAAATTCCGAAGAGTCCGGTGACCAGGATGAAGGTGCCGCCGAAAAGAATGGCCGAACTGAACACGACCCAGAGCGTCGAGGGCGCGACGGCAATGGCAACAACGGCCAGACTAGAGGCGAGCACCGACCTGCGAAACACAGAACGCAGACCGCACCGACTGACCAGATCGCCTGCCACGCCGCCAGCCAAACCGGCCACACCGATCACCACCCAGAATGCACGCGTGTAAAATTCCGGTAGATCACCGTAGCGGGTCAAGAGATCGACCGAGAAAGTCCAATATACCGAAGACACGAGACCAAAAGCGGTGGCCGTGATGAACAACCGTCGCGAACGCCGGTTTATGAACCAACGCCAGTGCAGGCGTGGTAGTTTGACATCCTTGCCACCGTGACGACCGCTGGGCAGCAGCCAGGCATTCCACAACGTCGCCACCAACGCAAAAAGGGCAAAGGCCAGCCAGGCCGAGCGCCACTCGGCGCCGGCCCATAGGGCGATTGGGCCGGCAACGATAACCCCGAGGCTGGTGCCAGAATTGATGACCGCATAAACCCGGTTCTGACGCTCCGGTCGAATCATTCGCACCACGGCATCGGACAGCGGCGGATAAGCAAGCCCGGGGCTGGTACCGGCGAGTATGACGCCGAAGGCCAGCCACCAGGCATTGTCCCCGGCAAAGCCGATCAGGAACATGCCAAACGACGCCGCCACGCCGCCGAGAACCACCGGCAAACGCGGGCCGACGATCGCCGAAATCGACGACCCGACCAGCGTCGCGAGAAGATATCCGGCGTAGGAGCCACCAGCGATGAGACCCAGCAGTTCGTGCGACAGACCGAGGTCGTTCTGAATATCCGGCAAGAACAGGCCATAGGCGTATCGCGCCAAGCCATAGGTGGCGGCAACGATGGCCAGACCTGCGGGAACAAAACGCAGTGACGTCATTCTTTCTCCTGGATGGTTACCAGACACGATGGATCCGACGCAATCAGCGCAAGCTTCTTCGTGACAGCTGGAACGCCACCGACCCATCCCCCGTCAACCGCTGCGCGCCAATATCGAAGTAGAGCTCGCGGTAACGCCGCAGCTGCACGGCCGTGTATTTCAGACAATAATTGGTGACAAAAAGCATCGGCATCCCAGGTGCGGCATCCTTCGTTTTCTCGCACATGACGGCGGCCGAAATCGGCTCGCCGTCGAGTTCCGCGACGGGCACGATGAATAGCACCGACTCGGATGGCCGGTCGGCAAATACCCGCGAGAACGCAAGCCTTGAAAAGCGCTTCATCAAACAATTGCCGTAGAATGCAGTGACCGCCTGCCAACCCTCCGCTGGCCGGACCTGCATTTCCGACAACAACCAGTCGTCGGCGCCGGCAAGCTTGGCAAGCAGCGCGCCCATCATTTGCGGATCCTCGTTGCCTTCCTGAAATCCTAGCATGGTGATCAACGCCGGAAGGCCGTCGTGGCGCACGGCATCGACGTCGAAACGCTCGAACGCGACGGTTCGGTGCTGGATCGCCTCGGCCGGCAGCAATCGCAGGAGAGCTTCGTTCATGGTTGCCGTCGAGGCCGGATTGATATCGACACCAACATAAGACTGAATGTTGGCGCCGCGTTTGAGCAGCGTTTCGATGATGAAGCTCGTTTTGACCGGTTCCGGGCCTAATTCGACATAGTGAAAGGGCGCGCTACCGATACGTTCGGCAAAGTCGTCGGTGATTCGCGCCAGCGTCGTTGCGAAGGATGCGCCGCCGCGGCCGTTGCTGCCAATCCGCGGATCGGAAAGCGCCATTTGATTGAGACTTCGCATCAATCCAAAGATTTCACGCAGGCTGTCGTTGGGGGCCAGTGGGTTGTGCCGGTCGTAGTATTTCTCTTTGTTTTCCTGGGTCATGATCCGCGACACCGGGATGCCGGTGCGATACGAAAGGGCCTGCCGAACACGATCTTCCAGTCGCTCCTCGCACAATTCGATCCGATTCACTTCCATTTGAGTTCTCCAAGGTTCGGCGGCCCCTTTGGTGGCGTGTTGTCCCGATTTCTCAGTCGGAGCCGCATCATTATTTTTCGCCACACCTGCGACCGATGCGCCGGCTCTCCTTGTGCAACGACCTCAACCTCAACGGTATCGGCCAGAAAATCCGAGGCAAAGTTAGATACTTGTTATGTAATCCATCAATAAGTGTTATGATTTCAAACATTGCAACCCGCAGGTTGTCCCAACAACCGACTCGGATCGACGCAGACCCATTCCCCGGAGCAGCCAAGGAGAGCGGCAACGTGATTGGAAGACTAGACATCGATTTGCTTGCGACCTTGGTCGCCATCGCGGAGACCGGCGGATTTACGCGCGCGGCCGAGCGCCTGAACCGGACCCAGCCCGCCGTGAGCATGCAGATGCGCCGTCTCGAGGAACGTGTCGGCAAGCCGCTTTTCCTGCGGCAATCGCGGTCGGTACAGCTGACCGTCGAAGGCGAAGCCCTATTGGCCTATGCCAAACGCATCGTCGAACTGACCGAAGAAGCCCGGCATCACCTGTCGATCCCGCAGTTGTCCGGCGTTGCCCGGGTCGGAATACCCGAGTGGTACGCGACCGATCATCTGCAGGCCATGCTTTGCCGCTTCGCCCGCGCCCACCCCGACGTCCGGCTCGAAGTCTTCGTCAGCGCCAGCCACGAATTGCGGGACAGGCTCGAGCGCAACGAACTCGATATCGCCTTGGCTATTTGCGACTTCTTCGAAAACACGCCAACGACGGTATGGCGCGAGCCACTGTACTGGGTCGCCGCCGATGGACACATCGACGGCGACATCAATCCAGTGCCCCTGGCGCTGTTCCACGCGCCCTGCCCTTACCGCGACACCGCCATGCGTGTGCTCACACAAATCGGACGCCATTGGACCGAGACCTTCACCAGCACCAGTGTCGCTAGTGTGCGCGCCGCGTTGCTATCAGGCCTCGGCGTTTCGATATTCCCGGCGGGCGCCGTCAAGGCCGGTCTGCGGATCCTGAGTCCGGAGAACGGCTTTCCCGAGTTGCCGCCGACGCGATTGTCGATCTATCGCGCCCGGCCGCAGATCCCCGAGGCCGCCGATTACCTGGCCAAGTATTTGACCGATTATGTCAGCGCGGCACTGGACCGTTCCAATGACCGTCCGCTGCCGCTCGGTGCCTTACAAGTGATGCTCGGCGACGGTGGTGCGCCGCTTAACGGTCACAACGGACACTAGAGCAATTTTCACCCGGACAGGTTGAACCACAAGAGTTCATCCGGCCCTCCTTGGAAATTTGAAGTCTCACAACTCCAGCTTCCTCGGTTTGGACCGGGTGGACAACCTGTTGAAAGCTCACATCTAGCGGCAGAGCCCATTCTGCGACACATTGTTGAGCCGAGCTTGCCCTTGCGGCGAGCGATCATCCCGCGAGAAAAATCCGGCAAGGCGACAGACGAGTGCCAGTTGAGGGTAAGAGCCAGTTACCAGCTACGGAGATCCGCTAGTTTTCCCGTCCGACGCGGCCTTCCAATTCTTACAATCGCCAACCTTTCCCCGGCGTCCCAGGGTCCGTCATTCCGCGGTCTGTAAACTGGTCACCATCGTATAGGGCGCGGCGGCGCTGGAGTCGTTCTTGCCATCGCGAACCTCCAAGAAAAACCACCCGGTGCTCGGCAGATCAAATTCTGCCACGGTGTCGGCTCCGGGACCCGACGGGGCAATCCAACCGGAAATGACAGCTTTGTCTGCGTTCCACAACCGGACCACCAAATCGAGGTTTTCAGGAACATTCTTGAAGGTGACCCCTAGCCGTCCCTGTCGGACCGCTTCCAGCGCATACCAATCAACTTCTCCCTTTGGCAAAAGGCTGGCGGTGGTTTCGGCGTCCGTTGGAACCGGTTTCGCCGCCGCGAAGATATCGTTCGGCTCGAACGCGTCGCCTGTCGGCGTGAACCGGGTCTGCAAGGCGTATGGCTCGATCGCCCGGGAATCGTTCCTTCCATCGCGAAATTCGAGGCAATAGCGCCCCGGCCTCGCGAGATCGACACTGACTGAAAGATCGCCCCCAACACTGAGCGGACCCATCCAACCGCTCAAAACATTCTTGTCGGCGCCCCAAAGTCTGGCGCTGATATCGAGCGTCTTGGGTGGTTTGGCCGAGACAATTTCCAGCTTGCCCTGGTCTTTTGCGACGAAGCAGTACCAGTCGGCTTCGCCCTTCGGAAGGATGTTGGCCTGATAGGTCTTGTTGAGCTCGATCTCGGCGGCGGTTCCGAAACTATCGTTCGGCTCCAGGGTATCCTTCGAGGCAATGAAGCTGGGTGTCAGCGTGTAGGGCTCGATTGAACGCGCATCATTCGAGCCATCGCGAACCTCCAGGCAGTGGCGCCCGGCGGATTTCAAATCAAACTGGGCGTGCGTTTCGCCGCCCTGGTTCAGCGGCGCATACCATCCGGTCAGTACGTTCTTCTCGTCGTCCCAGACCCTCAACACCATGTCGAGCGCGGCCGGCGTATCCGTAATGCTCGCGGTAAGCTCCCCCTGATGCGGTGCGATAAAGCAGTACCAGTCGGCCTCGCCCTTCGGAAGGATATTGGCTTGATAGGCTTTATTGAGCTCAATCTCGGCGGCGCTTCCGAAGCTATCGTTCGGCTCGAGGAAGTCCTTCGAGGCAATGAAGTTGGGTGTCAATGTGTAGGGATCGATCGATCGCGCGTCATTCGAGCCATCGCGGACCTCCAGGCAATAGCGACCGGCAGATTTCAAATCAAATTGGGCGTGCGTGTCGCGGCCTCTTTTCAACGGCGCAAACCATCCAGACAGTACGTTTTTGTCATCGTCCCAGACTCTCAACACCATGTCGAGCGCAGCCGGCGTATCCGTGAAACTCGCGGTAAGCTCGCCCTGATGCGGTGCGATAAAGCAGTACCAGTCCGCCTCGCCCTTCGGAAGAATGTTGGCCTGATAAGCCGTGTTGAGCTCGATCGAGACTGCGCTGCCAAAAGTATCGTTGGGTTCAGCCCAGTCGGCCGTAGCCGAAAAGGCAAGTTGCATGGAATAGGGTGACGGTGACGCCGTGTCGTTCTTCCCGTCACGAACTTCGATCAGATAGCGCCCGGATGCCGGCAGATCGATCACACCCACCGCATCGGCGCCCGGGCGCGCTGCATGAAACACCGAAGTCAATACGGTCTTATCCGAGGTCCAGACCCTGAACGTCATGTCAAGCTGATCTGGCGGCGTTGCGAACAGGACGACCAACTCTCCCTGGTGCGCGACCTCGAAGCTGTACCAGTCCGCATCGCCCTTGGGCGTGATTGCGCCCTTCGTTTCGGTGCGTGGGGACACCCGGTTGGCCTCGCCGAAGATATCGTTTGGTTCCTGCTCGCTGTTCACCAGAAAGATGTGCGGAGTCGGCCGTGCTTGTTGGATCTGCGACTGCTGCACGCTGCGAACGCCCGCCTTGCGTATCCAACGCACCGCTTCCTGCAAGTCAGGCTGATCGAACAACCCTTGCTCATATAGCCCGGCGATTCTCGCCTGGGCGACCCGATGGTTGCTCGCCGCCGCTTTGCGATACCAGTCGAAAGCCCGAGAGCGGTCTTTCGCTACGCCCAATCCATCACGATAGGCATCGCCAAGGTTAACCTGGGCTTCGGCGTGACCTTGAATCGCCGCCCGCTCGAACCAAGCGAAGGCCTGCCCCCTGTCGAGATCCGTGCCAATTCCCTCGGCATGCATGACGCCCAGGTTGTTTTGAGCATCCGAGTCCCCCGCCTTGGCGGCAGAACTGTACCATTTGACCGCAGCGGCCGGATCTTGCTCTACTCCCTCGCCTTTCTGATAGAGCCAGCCCAGCATACGCTGCGCGCCAGCGTGGCCCCGTTCGGCCGCCCGACGATAGCTGTCCGCTGCCGCCTTCGGATCGCGCGGGTTGCCCCGACCAAAATAGATGCCATCGGCCTTTTCGAAGAGCTCCTCCGCACGTTCTGTGACCTCAGCGGTCTGCTGGCTGTTGAGTCGCCTATTTCGAATCTCGGCAAGGGGGCGAAATTTACCGTTCGGAAAAGTCTGGAGGTAGGCATTGAAATCGGCAGCGTCGATACTGTTCTCAATCGATTGCCAAAAGGCGAGCTCGATGGCGTCGGTGTCCTTTTCGTCGTCATTTCCTCTCTTCACCGATGCTTGCGACTGCGACATCTCCGGCGCCGGCGCGCGGGAAAATCCGGGCATAAGAAAGACGAAATCGCCCTGATCGAATCGACGGTCACGAAGCTTGCCGCTTCGCGGGGTCTGGCGCCCCTCCGACAGGTTGGTCAGGCGGTTCTCGAGATACAGGCTCAACTCCGACCCGGTAAGATAGCCGTCACCGTTCGCATCTGCGTCCTCGTCTCCCGACAAGGCGCTCAAGAAGAGGGACCGAAACATGCCGTCGTCTGAGACCTCCTGATCCGCATCCCCAGACGTCAGGAACAAGCGGACCGGTCGGACTGTCGCCTGCGTAATCGCAGCCGGCGGTCTGGAGCGCTGTCCGGTAAAGACGGTGCCTGAGAAACAGCTATCGAAGACCGCCATCGCATGCTTTGCATTGGCCAACCTTACGAGACTGCCAAAATCACGCATGGGATATGCGGAAAGCAGAAACTCCGGACTGCCGGGCGCAGGGGCATCGGCCGGAACCAGATACCCTTCCCCATTCTCGGTGTGACCATGGCCAGCGAACCAAAGGAACAACCGGGCGTCCGGGTCGCGACCGTTGATCGCGAAAAATCGGCGCATTTGTATGCGAAGTTCTTCTCCGGTGAGGTCGGTCAAAAGCGAGACTTCGAAGCCCCGTTCCTCGAGGACCCGCGCAACCTCTTGAGCATCCTTGACCGCATTGGACAGCCGTCGCCATCCGTTGCTGTAGTTATCGATGCCGATAACCAGGGCATGGCTCGAACCATAAAGCTTCCAGCGCTCTACAACACGGGCATCCTCAGCTTCACTATCACTGACCTCGACATAAACCGCTGATTCCGCCGCTTTTAGCGAAACCGGTGCGGTCAAGATGAGCGCCAAGACCGCGATCAATGCGACCAATCTGCACCAGTCGAAAAGACATCGCACTTCGGAACGCTGTGGCAAGCCTCCCTTCCTCCTCAGGACAGTATAAGCAGTATTGCAGATTCTTCACAGCCGAAAGCGGTAGACAGCCTCTTCACCTGATCGCTTGCGCGCTGGTAGGAGGCGAGTTTCTCATTGCAGATTGCAAAAACACACTACCAACTCCTAATAGTTGAAGAACGGTCGCTTTTCGGTGCAATTTGAGTCCACTAAGATCATAGCCGTTGGACAGGGGATCGGGAATTCCGGCCACAGGAAGGCGATCGCCGATGTTCGCGTTGTGGGATCGGCGAACGGCAAAAGCAATTTCCACCGAGACCATAGTTCGACTGGTTCCGTGTTTCGGCACATCCGGAAGGTCGTCCTAAAGAAAGTTCATGTCTGGTGTGGCTGTCTATGCCAAAGATCGATCACTGATTCGCTGAATGGCTCGAAAGGCCGAGGCGCGATGGAGGATCTATTTGGGAATGGACATGACGCCTTCACTTCGGGTCTGGTCCGGGAGTTCACACAAAGGAACAACCTGCAATGAAACACGCTAGGAGTATTGCGATCATACCAAGGTCCCTTCCGACCCTAACCGCGGTGATCTGTCTCAGCATCCTGGCGACCGCCAAAGCCGCCTCGCAAACTTACGCGGCGACCGACCAGGAACAGTCGCAGGATCCCGCCGCAATCATCGAGGCGATCGACGCTGAAAACGTCACCGATCTCGAGTTCATGGACTTCGTCTATGAAGGAATGGAGCTGTCGCTTGGCGAGACTGGGAGCATCACCCTCTCGTACCTGCGGTCTTGCCGGGTTGAGCAAATCAAGGGAGGCGTGGTCAGGGTCGGACAGAGTAAAAGCGAGGTCTCGAGTGCGAGACCGGTGGAAATCATTGAAGTGAATTGCGACGGCGGAGGAATCGTTCCGACCGATCGGCAAAGCGATGTGGCGGGTGTGGCCTTTCGAAAAGCGGACACAATAGATGAAACCCCGGTCAATATCTATTCGACCGCGCCGATCTTTGCCTTCTCCCAGCCGGTCGATGAGCTTGTGATTGAACGGGTGGGAGTTGGCCAGGAGCAGCCTGTCACTTTTCCTGTCAATGGTAAGCGGCTAGACCTTGCGAACCATCGGGTGTCGCTGGAAGCTGGAGGCACGTATCGCGCCAAGGCGGGCGATAAGTCAGTTCTCTTCAAGATTTCCCCGAGAGCGACGGACGTTGGAAGAACGTTCTTGGAAAGACTGATCGGAATCTGATCGATGAAGTTCCGGGACCATGTGGTTGCATTTGCAGTTCCACTTTCAATTGCTCTTGCATTGTCCCTGCCCGTTTTTGATCGTCTGCAGGGATTGTCCATTGACCTGCTCTTTCTCGCGCGCAACACCCTGACCCCATCGCTGGTCGCTTTGCCCTCTCCGTCGGTTGCCGTGATCGCAATTGACGAGGCGACGTACAATTCCGACGTCGAACCCTTTAAGGGCACGCCCCGGGTTTTCTGGACTCAGGCACTTGCGAAAGTGCTGGACGCCGTCGTCGAAGGCGGCGCTGCCGTGGTTGGGTTCGATCTGATACTGCCAACTTCGGTCGAGCGGTTTGCCAAGGAGAAAGATTTCGACAAGCCCTTCCGTTCCGCGCTTTATCGAGCCGCCAGAGACAACAAAGTCGTGCTGGGGGCGACAACCCTCGGTGAGCGCCCGGTTTTGCCTTACGAAGGCTACCGACGGTTGGTTAGGGGTCAGAATATTCGCTCTCTCAACGTCGTGCTCGACAGTGACGGAATTATTCGTTTTGTGCCATTGCACTTCCGACGCACAGACGATCAATCCTTGGTCCCCTCGATGTCGCTGGAGATGGCCACTCGGGTTCTCAAGGTAGATCCGAGAATAGATTCCGAAGATGGAGCTCTATGGCTTGACGGTTTTCGCGTGCCCGCGCGCGCCGACCCGCAGCTTACTATACCGAGCGAAGGCAAGTCGCTGGCGCTCAAGAACGATCTTCTAGTTGACCTGCACTTCGGTCCGGCCGCGTTCCAGACCCACTCTTTACTCGATCTCTTCCTCTGTCTCGATGAGGACGGGAATCGGGACTATTTCAAGCGCTCCTTCGCCCGCAAGGCGGTCATGCTTGGTCTCACCACTTCCGTCGAGGACCGGAAATTGACGTCGGTCCGCTTCTCACAGGGCGCCAGTCGGCCGAATTCGGCTGAACCGTGCGCAACGAGGAAGCCAACCGACGGCGGGCGCAAGCCGCGAGAATTGATCCCGGGGGTCTACCTTCACGCCGCGGCAATCAGCAATTTGGTGCAAGGCAAGGTTTTGCGCCCCCTGGAACGTCACGAGCAGGCCCTCCTGACCATGATCGTCGCAGTAACCTTTGGTGGCTTGGTCATGCGGCTAAGTTCTAGTCTGGCCGGAGCGGCGTTTGCGGTCGTATCGCTTGGCTGGGTCGGCGTAGCATTGGGTGCTTTTGTTTCCGGCATCGTGACGCCGCTGATTCATCCAATCGCGGCTGCGGGGCTGACGCTGGCCTCCTTGCTGGGCTATCGCTTCGCGGTGATCGATCGGGCGGAGCGGCACGTTCGCAGAGCTTTCGGACGCGTGCTGGCGCCGACTCTGGTCGAGCGCATGGTGCAGACCAACCAGATGCCGACCCAAGGCGGCGAGCTGCGAGAGATCACGGTCTGGATTTCAGACCTGCAGAACTACACGACCATTTCGGAGATCTTGCCTCCACCGGCCTTGGTCGAGTTCCTCAACGAGGTATACACGGTGATGAGCGACACGGTAGAAGAGTACGAGGGATTTGTCGCGCAGTTTGTTGGCGACGCCGTAGTCGCGGGGTTCAACGTGCCGCTCGATGATCCGGATCATGCGCGCCATGGCATCGAAGCTGCAATGGTCTGCCACCAGCGTGTCGACGAGCTTAACGAAAAGATGGACCTGCCCGAAGGGTTCAACCTGCGGATTCGCGTCGGCATCAGCACCGGCAATCTCTTGGCCGGCTACATCGGGTCAAAGCGGCGCCTGAGCTACACAATCGTCGGAGACGACATAAACCTCGCCTCGCGCCTTGAGGGCGTGAACAAAGTCTACGGATCGACCATTCTCGTCAACGAGGTCACAAAGGAGCATTGCGGGCAGGGAATTGTCTTCCGCGAAGTGGACATCGTCCGGGTCAAAGGCCGCGACACGCCGGTTCGAATTTTCGAACCACTCGGATTGGTCGATGAAGTGAAGGATTGGCAGAAGCGGATCGCTGAGAGGTTTGCTGAAGGCCTCGCGCTGTTTCGGTCTCGGCAGTTTGCCGAGGCAACGGCCATTTTCGATTCGCTCGCCGAACAAGACCCCGTTTCCCGAAGTTTCGCGGAACGGACACGAAATCTCATCGCCGAGCCCCCGCCCGCAAACTGGGAAGGCGTGCACGACCTCCTCACGAAGTAGCACCCTGCGCGGCGCGCCGTTCAACTAAGCTTCTTACGCAGGATCTGGTTGACCAAACCAGGATTGGCCTTGCCTTGGCTTGCCTTCATGACCTGGCCGACGAACCAGCCGATGATCTTTTCGTTGCCGCTCTTGAACTGCTCGACCTGAGCCGGATTGCCGGCGATGATCTCGTCGACAAACCCTTCGATGGCGCCGCTGTCGCTGATCTGCTTCAGGCCTTTTTGCTCGACGATTTCGGCTGCCGCTTTGCCGCTCGCCCACATCTCGTCGAAGACATCCTTGGCAATACGCCCCGAAATTGTCTTGTCGGCGATCAGATCGAGCAGGCCACCCAATCGCTCGGCGTCGATAGGCGCCGCGTCCAAGGTGACACCGGCCTTGTTGATAGCGCCAAAAAAATCACCGGTCATCCAGTTGGCGGCCAGTTTGGCATCGCGTTTGCCGCCGGCGAGCACCGCCTCGTAGAAATCGGCGGTGTCCTTTTCCGCCACCAAGATCGCGGCGTCGTAGGGCGACAGTCCCAAGTCTTCGACGAAGCGATGGCGTTTGGCGTCCGGCAACTCCGGCAGGGCGGCGCGCAGTTCCTCGATCCAGGCGGAATCGAGTTCCAACGGCAACAGGTCGGGATCGGGAAAGTAGCGGTAGTCGTGCGCCTCTTCCTTGCTGCGCATCGAGCGGCTCGTGCCTTTGTCGCCGTCGAACAAACGGGTTTCCTGCGCCACCTCACCGCCGTCTTCCAGCAGCTTGACCTGGCGCCGCGCCTCGGCCTCGATGGCCTGCTGCACGAAGCGGATCGAGTTGACGTTCTTGGTTTCCGTGCGCGTACCCAGTTCGTCGCCGGGTCGCCGCACCGAAAGGTTGACGTCGGCGCGCATCGAGCCTTCGTCCATGTTGCCGTCGCAGGTACCGAGATAGCGCAGGATCGAGCGCAGCTTGCGCAAAAAGGCCCCGGCCTCTTCGGCCGAGCGCATGTCCGGCTTGGAGACGATCTCCATCAGCGTCACGCCCGAGCGGTTGAGGTCGATGTAGGTTTGGCTCGGGTGCTGGTCGTGCAGTGACTTGCCGGCATCCTGTTCCAGATGCAGGCGCTCGATTCCGATGTCGCGGGTCGAGCCATCCGCCAGTTCGATCTCCACCCTGCCCTCGCCAACGATGGGCTGCAGGTACTGCGAGATCTGATAGCCCTGCGGCAGGTCCGGGTAGAAGTAGTTCTTACGCTCAAAGACCGACGCCAGGTTGATGCGTGCATTAAGACCCAATCCCGTCTTGACCGCCTGTTCGACCGAGATGCAATTGAGCACCGGCAGCATACCGGGCATGGCCGCGTCGACCAGCGAAACCTGGCTGTTGGGTTCGGCGCCGAAGGCCGTGGCGGCGCCGGAAAAGAGCTTCGACTGGCTGACCGCCTGAGCATGCACCTCAAGGCCGATGACCACCTCCCACTCACCGGTCTTGCCTTCGATCAGTGACATTTCGCGCCTCCCTTGACGACGCTCGGCAAGACCCGGAAAGGACGCCTCAGTTCTTCAAGCATAATTTCAGCCCACCGCCGCAAGTTCAGGTTCGGCCGTGAAGGCAGCCGCGGTTTCCAGCACGCCGGCGACGCGAAAGACGGTTTCCTCGTCGAACGCCCGACCGAGCAGCTGCAGGCCGAGCGGCAGGCCATCGGACGAGAGTCCGGCCGGCACCGAGATGCCCGGCAAACCGGCCATGGACGCCGGCACGGTAAAGACGTCGTTGAGATACATGGCGATGGGGTCGTCCATCTTCTCGCCCATGGCAAAGGCGGCTGAGGGTGTCGTCGGCGTCAGGATCACATCGACCTTGCGGTAGGCCTCGCTGAAGTCGCGGGCGATCAACGTGCGCACCCGCCGCGCCTTGTTGTAATAGGCATCGTAATAGCCGGCCGAAAGCACGTAGGTGCCGATCAGCACGCGGCGCTGGACCTCGGCGCCGAAGCCG
>JAJFGM010000225.1 GCA_021776145.1 Kiloniellaceae bacterium
CGCTGTCGTCCCCGACCCTGACATGCTGATTTTCGGTGAGATCGTCATCAACCCGCAGCCGTTTCAGCAGGTTCTCGCCGTAGACTTCCCCAACCACTTCTTCGGCCGTCCCGATCCTTTGAGCCGGCAAGGCCGCGAGCGCATATGCGCTCATCAAAAGGCCCAGGAGCAGTATTCCCAAGCGGATCAGTCGGTGATCTCCAGTCGACATTGTCGCCAAGCCAGCAGTGAGGTCGCGCGGGTGAAAGAGTCTTTATGCGATTGCCGCAGTGAAGTATTCGTTAAGGCTAGCAACACGGTCATGATGCCGCGTCACCTGGAATCGTGGGACTCCGGCAAGGGGCCGGATGGTTTTGGCTGCGGCAAGATCTTCGAGAGATGATGTTTTGGTGATGAAGAACTGGCGGCACTTTGTTCTGCCCCTTGCCCTCCTCGCGGCGGCGATTGGCCTGCGGGTCGCCGAGCCGAGCCTAGTGCAACAAACCAGGATGATGGTCTTCGACACCTTCCAGCGCCTAAAACCACGCCCATACCAGCCCATGCCGGTGCGCATCGTCGCCATCGACGATGAAACACTGGAACGGCTCGGGCAGTGGCCGTGGCCACGCAACAAGGTGGCCGGGCTTGTTGACAGGTTGAACGAATTGGGCGCCGCCGTCATAGCCTTCGACATCATATTCGCCGAGCCTGACCGCACCTCGCCGCAACGCGTCATGGACCTCTGGCCGGAGTCGCCCGAGCTGGACGATCTGCGCAACCGGCTCCAGGCGCTGCCCGACCATGACCAGGTATTTGCCGAATCAATCGGGCGGGCCTCGGTCGTCACCGGCTTCGGACTCACTGCCGCGCTCAATCAAATCCGGCCGCTGGAGAAGGCTCCGGTTGCACACGCCGGCGACGATCCCCTGCCGTTCGTGCCGTCCTACGGCGGCGCGGTGGTGAGTCTACCCGAGATCGCGGCGGCGGCGGCCGGAAGAGGCAGTCTCAACATCGTTCCCGAGCAGGACGGCGTATTGCGTCGCGTGTCGCTGCTGATGGGTTTGGACGGCGCAATCTACCCCTCGCTCGCGGCGGAAGTGGTTCGCGTGGCGCAGGGCGCCGGCTCGTTCGTCATCAAGTCTTCCGGAAGCAGCGGTCAAACCGCCTTGGGGCGAAAAACCGGCATCAACCACGTGAAGATCGGGGCCTTCGTCGTGGCGACAGACCCAAACGGGAGGATCTGGAACTACGATTCGGGGCCGGTGGCGGCGCGGCTGGTACCGGCCTGGAAGATCATGGAGCCCGATTTCGACCCCGCCTTGCTGGCCGGTCACATCGTTTTGATCGGCACCACCGCAGTCGGGCTCAAGGACGATTGGGCAACGCCCCTGACGGCGAATTCGACGGGCATCGAAATGCACGCCCAGGTCATCGAGCAGATCCTCACAGGCGAGTACTTGCTGCGCCCGGATTGGGCGGTCGGAGCCGAACTGGTCTTTCTGCTCGTGCTTGGCCTTGCCCTAATCGTCCTGCTGCCGCGGTGGGGTGCCCTGTGGTGCGCGATCTTGGCCGGCAGCGCCGTCATCCTCACCCTGGCCGGTACCTGGGCTGCCTTCGACCAGCTTCGCTGGCTCTTCGATCCAATTTTCCCGGCATTCGTTATCCTGCTGATTTACCTGGTCGAATCCTCATTGATCTTCCTACGCTCCGAGGCCGAGCGCCGGCATATCCGCAAGGCCTTCTCGCACTATCTCGCGCCCTCCGTCGTCGAGCGCCTGGTGACCGAGGGCCGTATGCCGATGCAGGGTGGCGAGATGCGCGAACTCTCGGTGTGGATTTCGGATCTCGAAAATTACTCAACCTACTCCGAACTGTTGCCGCCGACCGAGCTGGTGACCTTGCTGAACACAGTCTACACCGTCATCAGCGATACAGTGGAAGAGCATGACGGATTTGTCGCGCAGTTCGTCGGGGATGCGGTGGTCGCCGTTTTCGGGGCGCCGCTGTCCGATCCGGCCCACGCCCAAAACGCGGTCGAATCGGCCCTGGCTTGCACCCGCCGGGTCGGCGAACTGGCGACCCGAATGAGTCTGCCCAAGGGGCTGCGGCTGCACATTCGCGTTGGCATCAGTACCGGCGAGCTTCTGGTCGGCAATATCGGCTCCAAACGCCGGCTGAGCTACTCCATTGTCGGCGACGACATCAACCTCGCCTCTCGCCTCGAAGGGGCGAACAAGATCTATGGATCGACCCTGCTGGTGAACGAATCCACCGTCCAGCAATGCGGCCCGGAACTGCGCTTCCGCGAAGTCGACGTGATCAAGGTCTTGAACCGGGAGGCGGCGGTGCGCATCTTCGAGCCGCTCGGCAAGCCTGAGCTTATCTCCGCCGACCGCGAACGCGACCTCGAGGCCTTTGCCGCGGCCCTCGCCCTGTTCCGTGCCCGCGAGTTTGCCACCGCGGCCGCCAGCTTCGAGGGCCTGTCCGGGAGCGACCCCGTGGCCGCCGCATTTGCCGCCCGGGCCCGCCAGATGTGCGCTGACCCACCGCCCGGGGACTGGGACGGTATCAACGTCTTGCTGGCGAAATGAGACTCGGAACCGCGCCGCCGTATTGCGCCTTTCGTTGCCAGGAGCACTGATCAAGTACCTCGTCACCGCGCCCCTCACAGATTGTCAAGGATCTCCTGGCGCTTGCTGTTGTAATCGTCCTCGGTAATGTAGCCTTTGTCGTACAGGTTCTTTAGACGCTTGAGCCGGTTCTCCAGGTTATCGACCACGGCACCGCCGGTGGCACTGGGCGCTGGGGCCGCCGGTTGCGGGGCTGGCTGGACTCCGAACAGGCCGGCGTTGATCGAGGCGTCGGGATAGACCAACCAGCCGGCCACCCAGCCGGATTGATTGACCTCGCTCAAAACCTGGACCCAGGATCCGTCCTGGGCCAAGACCTTCAGCGGCGCGCCTTGGGCGACGCTGAAAACAACGCCGTGGTTCGTGCCCGGCCCGCTTCGGGCATTCAGCGATTTCGACTTCACCCGCAGGAAACTGCCGGGCTCGTAGGCCGGGGTCGCCGGCTCTGACGCCGCCGGCTGCGGGCTGGTCGACGGCGCCACGCTCGCTAGCGTAGCCTGTCCGCCACGGTAGTAAACCGGCGGAGTCTTGGTGATGACGAAGTCCACTGCATGGTTGATGGCAACGCGCAGCGCCTTTTCGATCGGTGTGTTTTCCCATCCCGAGAGCGACCCTGCCAGCGAGCTTCCGCCACTGGCACCGAGCAGGGCACCGCCCATGTCAACGTCGGTCGCTTCGCCCTCGACGCTGGTCGCGGCCAGCACGCGCGAGGTTCGTGTGTCGACCAAGCGCACGTCAATGGCCAGATGGGCCCTCTTGTAGCCGCCGCTGACGGCGCCCAGGATGGAGCCGACATTTAGCCCCAGCAGGCCCGAGGTGGAGCCGCCACCGCCACTGGCGCCCGGATCGAACTCCGTAACCGCACCGATCACCAAAATCTCGGCGCCTTCAATCTGCCCGATCGGGGCGGCCGTCTGCTGGCTGACGCGGCCCGCGGCGGCCAGATCCTGTTCGCCGATCACATCGCTCAGGGCTTGTCGCTCCAACAGAATGAATCGATTGGAATTGAACAGCGCCGTCGCCAGCTGATCGGCCATACCGTCGCCGATCGACCCTGTGTACCAGCCTTTGCGCGTCTTGTCGGTGAATCGCGCAACGGCAATTCTCGCCTTCGGTCCGTCGTAGGCTTCGGATTGGATTTCGTTGATGTCCGGCGCATCCTCGCCCGACGTCACCTTGGTCTTGGTACCTGGCGTGAACCAGTCCGAGATACCCCCAAAAGTGCCGTCCGAATCGCTTTGAACGGCGTTATCATCGCCGCCCTTTTGCGCAAACGCCGGAGCGGCAATCAGGCAAATCGCGACAACCGCGCAATGCAGTAGTGCCAGCCTCATGGTGGCCTCCCACTCGATCTCACTGAATCGGCCGGCCGGCCGACTCCAAACTGCTCATTTAACTGCCTAATACCACAGTTGACCGTCCGATGAGAATTCTTCGTTAACCCTCACAATTGGTCGACACGAACCGGAGGCCCCGCGCAGGCTCGTGCAGACTGCCGGTCTCGCCTTCAGCCTCTGTCCCGCCTGGCTTACCGCTTACTCCGATATCCGCGCTTACGGCGCCAGAGTCAGGGCGACCCGGAAGCCGACGAACTCGTGGCGGCTGGCGGAATGGTAACGTGTGCGTGCCGCGGAGCGCAGGCTTCGCGGATGGTCGAGCCAGGAGCCGCCGCGAAGCACGCGATAGCTGCAGTTGCCGCCCTTGAGCCAAGCCCGACCGTCGGTCGGCGCGCCGCTGAAGCCGTCGTGCCAGCAATCCTCGGTCCACTCCCACAGATTTCCGGCCGTGTCGTGCAAGCCGAAACGATTGGCTTTGAAGCTGCCGACGGGCGCCGTCTGTTTGCGGTCCCAACGGCTGCCGCAGACCTTGCAGTTGGCGTTGTTGCGCCCGAAGTCGTCGCCCCACCAGTAGCTGGTGTTGGATCCCGCGCGCGCGGCGAATTCCCACTCCGACTCGGTCGGCAGCCGGTAGTCCTTACCGGTCTTGTCTGCCATCCAGTACATGTACTGCTGAGCGTCGGACCAACTCACCCGCATGGCAGGATGTCGTCCCGTTTCCCAGGGCTCGCTTTTGGGCACGTAATCGCAGCCGTTCTCGCGGACACAGGCCATCCATTGGTCCCTGGTGATCTCGTGTCTGCCGATCGCGAACGGCCGGGCAATGGTAACTGTACTGGCCGGGCCTTCGCTCGGCATGCGACCGTCCTCGCCGTCTGGAGAGCCCATGCGAAACCGGCCCGCCAGCACCACGACCATCTCGGGACAGCCGTCGCAGTCGCTGAAGCTGGTGCCCAGGGCCGGCAGATTGGGAAACACACCGACAGCCAACTGCGTTTCGGCCGGCGTCGCGGCGGCATTGGCGGATACGCTTTCCGCCGCCGGCTGGGCTGCCTGATCGCGCGCCGCCGCGGCAAAGTGGCCCTGTGGATAGCGCTGCACATAGGCTGCGTAGTGGGCGGGGTCGCCGGTCTCGCGGGCAAGCTCCCAAATGACCAGTTCCTTCGAATCGATCTCGGCGATCAGGTCGCCGAAGACGTAGGCCTCTTGGTCGCCCCGCCTCACCCGGTACCAATTGCCGCCCTGGACCTTGCCGGTGACCGTCAGTCCTCGACCGCTGGCGACGCGGCCCAGCGTCGCGGTTTCGGTGGACGGCCCCTCGCGGAGGTTAACGTTTCTCAGCGTCACGAAGGTCGCATTCATCTCCGTCACCCGCTTGGTGGGGACGGGCGGCGCCTGGAGGGCCGCAATCTGTGCCAGGGTGTCCATCCGGCTTTGCGCCAGTTCCACGAAAGTGCCTTGGGGAAAGCGCTGCAAATAGGCCTCGAAGTCCGACACTGTCTGGCTGCCCTCGATGGATTTCCAAAATGTCACTTCCAGGGCGTCCGGGCCTGGCTCACCGCGCTCAGTCGTAGTGGTCCTGGGCGCGGTTTCGGCGCCCGGCGCGGCTGGTGCATTGGGCATCAGGAAGACGAAGTCGCCCTGGTCGAACTTCGGATCGCGCAGCTTGCCGCCGCGCGGCGTCTGGATCCCCTGGGTGAGATTAATCACCCGGTCTTCCAGGTAGAAACTCAACTCGGTTCCGGTCAGGTAACCGTCGCGGTTGGCATCCGCCGTCTCCTCGCCGCGAAGCGCGCGCAGGAAAAGGGTACGGAAGGTGCCATCATCCGAGACTTCCTGTTCAGCATCACCCGAAGTCAGGAACTGGCGCACTGGGCGTTTCACCGCCGCGGTGATCGCCGTCGGCGGTCGCGCCCGCTGGTTGCTGAAGATCGTACCCGAAAAACAGCTGTCGAAAACCGCCAGCACATGCTTCGACCGGGCAATCCTGACCATCGAGCCGACGTCGCCCATGTGCAGCGCCGTGTAGTTGAAATCGGGATTTCCGGGTAGCGGCGCGTCGGCCGGCACCAGATAGCCCTCGCCGTTTTCCGAGTGCCCATGGCCGGCATACCAGACGAACAGGCGGGCCTGCGGATCCTTGCCCTTGTAGGCGAAGAACCGCCGCAGCGACTCGCGCAGCTGCACGCCGTCCACGTCGGTCAAGAGTTCGACCTCGAAGCCCTTCTGGCGCAACCCCTCGGCCACCAGTTCAGCGTCCTTGACGGCGTTCGACAGGCGCGGCCAGCCATTGCTGTAGTTGTCGATACCGATGACCAGGGCGTAGCTGGCGCCATACAGCCGCCAACGGTCGACAACCGGCGCACCCGGTTGGTCGCTTTCGCGATACTCGACGTAGACGCCCGTATCTGTGGCTCCCGTATCGGTCGCCGCCTGCGAGGCCACGGCCGCAACCAGAACGCAAAGCCCCAGCAGTGCTCCGACAAGGGTCCTTTGAAGGAGTGGCATCACTACGTCGGCTCCCGAACTGTATTCTAATGAGCCTATTCTATCTAAGAACGTGATCGCCTGCCAAAGAAGATTGCAGACAAGGAATGAATCTGGGCATCGACATCAATTGGTTGCGCTAACATGCGTACGAACGCTCACGCACGGGAATGGACCATGAAACGCGGCCTGCTTGCCCTGGTGATGTCCTGGTTGTTCGTTGGCGCAGCCCTGCCGGCCACCGCCCAGTCGCTGGAGTTGATGGCAGCCTTTCGGCAATTCGAACGCTTGAGAGCCGAAGGCAAATACGCCGAAGCCGAGAGTTTCGCCCGTGAGGCCCTCGAGTTGGGCCGGATAGAGCTCGGGACAAATCACACGACCTATGCAAATCTCCTCAATAACCTGGCGCTGCTTTACTGGGCGCAGGGCCGCTTCGGCGAGGCCGAGCCGCTTTATAAGCGCGCGCTGGCGATCAAGGAGCAGGCGCTCAGCCCCGACCATCCGGACCTTGCGACATCGCTTGCCAGCCTGGCGGTGTTGTATGGATCGCAAGGCCGTTTCACTGAGGCGGAACCGCTCTATAAGCGTGCCCTGAATATTTACGAGAAGAAGCTTGGCCCCGACCATCCCCAAGTCGCGGCCTTGCTCAATAATCTGGCCGAGCTCTATCGCGCCCAAGGTCGCTATGGCGAAGCGCCGCCACTCTACGAACGGTCTCTGGCAATCTATGAGGAGGAGTTCGGTTCCAACCATTCCCAGGTTGCAACACTGCTCAACAACCTTGCACTGCTGTATTGGGCACAGGGCCGATACGATGAGGCGCGGCCGCTCTTCAGGCGCACTTTGACCATCAAGGAGCAAGCCCACGGTCCCGACCATCCCGATGTCGCGGTATCGCTCATCAATTTGGCGGAAACCATCCGGGCGCAAGGCAGCTATGGCGAGGCCGAGCCCCTCTACAGGCGCGCTCTGGCGATTTCCGAGAGCGTCCTTGGTCCCGATCATCCCCATGTTGCAGCATCGCTCAACAATCTGGCGGGCCTGTACGAGGCTCAAGGACGCCTCAACGAGGCGGAGTCGCTCTTCGAGCGTTCTTTGGAGATCCGCGAGCGGGCCCTCGGCCCCGACCATCCGGATGTTGCGGTAACGCTCAACAATCTGGCGGGGATTTTTCGCGCCCAGGGCCGTCATGATCTAACCCTGGCACATATCCGCCGCGCCAGCGCCATCCCTCGCGGCCGGGCGGCTCGCATCGGCGGCGGACGAAACACGGGCGGCCTGAGTGAGCGGCGGGCGGTCCGTTATGTGTTCCTGCGGCATCTATTGGCGACTCTCGAAACGCCCACCGACGAACCCTCGACGCGCCGGGCGTTGACCGGCGAAGGTTTCGAGTCCGGCCAGCTAGCCAATGCCACGGGTGCCGCGGCGGCGGTCGCGCGCATGGCGGCGCGCTTTGCCGCCGGCGACGATGCTCTGGCGGCGCTGGTACGTGAACAGCAAGATGCGACGCAAGATTGGCGCCGGCTTGACGCGGTGCTGGTGAAGGCCGCGAGCCGACCACCAGACGAGCGCGACGAAGCCGCCGAAGCGGCATTGCGCCAGGAGCGCTCGGCGCTCGATGCGAGGATAAAGGGACTCGACGCCCGCCTGGCGACGGCGTTCCCGCAGTTTGCCGAGCTCTCCTCGCCGCGGCCGCTCTCGCTATCCGAGGCGCAGGCCCTGCTGGGCGAGGACGAGGCTCTGCTGACCTATTCGGTCTGGGATGAAGTCAGCTTCGTTTTCGCCGTCCGCCGGGATCGGGTGCTGGCCCGAAAAGTCGCCCTGGGGGCGGAGCAACTGGACAAGGCCGTCAAGGCGCTGCGCAAGGGGCTCGATCCCACCGGTGTTCGAAGTCTTGCCGACCTCCCGTCCTTTGACACCAGCTCGGCCTTTGGGCTGTACAAAATTATTTTTGAGCCGCTCGAGCCCCTGCTCGATGGCGCGCGGCATGTCTTTGTGGTGCCGGACGGAGCCTTACAGAGCCTGCCGTTGGGCGTCCTGGTGACGCGGGAGAACCAAGGTTCGGTCACGGACTTCGCCGGCAATCGGCAAACCCAGTGGCTCGCCCGAAAATACGCCATGACGACGCTGCCCTCGGTCTCCTCGCTTGGGTCGTTGCGTCGATTCGCCAAGCGGGCCAAGGCGTCGCGGCCGTTCCTCGGCATTGGCGACCCGAAGCTTAGGGGAAAGACCGGGTCGAACCGTGGGGTGGCGCTGGCCACCCTCTTTACGCCACGCGGGGTGGCCGATGTCGATGCGGTGCGGCGACTGGCTTCGCTGCCGGAGACGGCGGGAGAACTGAGATCCCTGGCGCGGACGTTGGGGTCAGGCGAGGCGGCGTTGCTGCTCGGCACGCAGGCGACGGAGACACGGGTCAAACAGGCAGCGCTCGCCGACCACAGGGTACTGGCCTTTGCAACGCATGGGCTGGTTGCGGGGGACCTGACCGGCCTGTCGGAGCCGGCGCTGGTGTTGACGCCGCCAGCAACTGCCGACGCGCGGGACGACGGTCTCTTGACCGCCAGCGAGGTCGCGCAGCTGCAGCTCGATGCCGACTGGGTAATCTTGTCCGCATGCAACACAGCGGCAGCCGACGGCACGCCGGGAGCCGAGGGCCTTTCGGGCCTCGCCAAGGCCTTCTTCTACGCCGGCAGCCGGGCGCTCCTGGTCTCGCACTGGCCGGTCGCCTCCGAGGCGGCAGTTGGGATCACGACCCGGATGCTGGAAGAGGCGGCAAAACCCGGCGTCGGGCGAGCCGAGGCGCATCGCCGCGCCATGCTGGCGCTGATCGACGACAGGGACCACCCACACTTCGCCCATCCGCTGTTTTGGGCACCCTTCGTCGTCGTCGGCGAGGGCGGACTGGCGGGCAATTGACCATGGATCGCATCCTTCCGGTCTTGGTGTTCTTCTGGTTGCTTTTTGGTGCAACACTGCCCGTAGCCGCCCAGTCTCCCGAGTTGATGGCGGCCTATGGGCAATACGAAGCTTTGAAGGCTCAGGGCAGATACGCCGAAGCCGAACCTTTCGCCCGTCGGGCGCTTGAGTTGGGCGAGGCCGAGTTCGGGGTGGATCACCCGGCCTATGCAAACCTGCTCGGCAACTTGGCGCTGCTCTACGAGTCCGCGGGCCGCGCTGGCGAGGCGGAGTCGCTCTACAAGCGCGCCCTGGTGATCAAGGAACAGGCCCTCGGCCCCAATCATCCTTCCGTCGCCTCGTCGCTCAACAACCTGGCGCTTTTCTACGGAGCTGAAGGTCGCGCCAGCGAGGCGGAACCGCTCTACAGTCGTGCCCTGGCGATCTCTGAAAATGCGCTCGGACCCGACCATCCGCAAGTTGCCGCAACGCTCAACAATCTCGCAGGGTTATACAGGGCGCAGGGCCGTATTGGCGAGGCGGAGCCGCTCTACAAGCGCGACTTGGAAATCCTGCAGAAAGCGCTTGGTCCCGACCATCCGGATGTTGGGCAATCGCTCAACAACCTGGCTGGGCTCTATTACGCTCAAGGCCGCACCTTCGAGGCTGAGCCGCTCTTCAAGCGCGCCCTGGCAATCCACGAGGGCGCGCTCGGTCGCGACCATCCCGCTGTCGGACAAGCGCTCAACGACCTGGCGGAGCTGTATCGCGCCCAGGGCCGTTACGGCGAGGCTGAACCGCTCTTCAAACGCGCCTTGGCAATCCGCGAGAAGGCCCTTGGGCCCGACCATCCCACAGTCGCGACGACGCTCAACAACCTGGCCGTTCTCTATCAACACGAAGGACGCTTAGACGAAGCGGAGCCGCTTTCCCGGCGCACACTGGAGATCTCCGAAAAGACGCTTGGCCCCGACCATCCGCAAGTCGCGGCGTCGCTCACCAACCTGGCGGGACTGTATCGGGATCAACGCCGCTATGGCGAGGCGGAACCGCTCTTTCTGCGGGCCCTGGCGATTTATGAGAATTCCCTTGTCCCCGACCACCCCCATGTCGCGACTGCGCTCGCCAGCCTGGCACGGCTTTATGAGTTCCAAGAACGCCACGGTGAGGCGGAGCCCCTCTACGGACGTGCTTTGGCGATCTTCGAGAAATCACTCGGCCCCGATCATATCTATGTCGCGACAGCGCTCAACAACCTGGCGGGGATCTATCGCGCCCAAGGCCGTCACGATCTGACCCTGGCGCACATCCGCCGTGCCAGCACCATCCATCGCGGCCGGATGGAGCGAGCCCAGAGCGAGAGAGGTGCGGGCGGCTTGAGCGAGCGGCGCGCCGTCCGCTATGTGTTCCTGCGACATCTACTGGCGACCCTCGAAACCCCGACCGACGAGCCGTCAGCGCGCCGCGCGTTAGTCGGCGAGGGGTTCGAAGCCGGCCAGCTCGCCAATGCCACCGGGACCGGAGCGGCGGTCTCGCGCATGGCGGCGCGGTTTGCCGCCGGCGGCGATGCGCTTGCTGGCGTTGTGCGCGAGCGGCAGGACGCGACGCTGCGTTGGCGTGGGCTCGACGCGGCGCTGGTGAAGGCCGCGAGCCGGCCGCCGAGCGAGCGCGACGAAACCGCCGAAGCGGCACTGCGCCAGGAGTTGTCGGCGCTCGATGAGGAGATAAAGCGGCTCGATACCGGCCTGGCGACGGCATTCCCGCGGTTTGCTGAACTTTCCGCGCCGCGGCCAGTCCCGTTGGTCGAGGCGCAGGCGTTGCTGGCCGAGGACGAGGCCCTGCTGGCCTATTCGATCTGGGACGAGGCCAGCTTCGTCTTCGCCGTCCGCCGAGATCGCGTGCTGTCCAGGAAGGTCGCACTGGGAGAAAAGCAACTGGGCGAGGCCGTCGCGGCGTTGCGCCGGGGACTCGATCCGACGAAAGTTCGAAGCCTCGCGGACGTCCCGCCCTTCGACACCAGCGCGGCGTTCCGGCTGTACCAAAAACTGTTCCAGCCGGTCGAACCCCTGCTCGATGGCGCGCGGCACGTCTTTGTGGTGCCGGACGGAGCCCTGCAGAGCCTGCCGCTCGGCGTGCTGGTGACCAAGGAAAGCCAGGGCGAGGTCACCGACTTCGCCGGCTACCGGCAAACCCCGTGGCTGGCCCGGGCCTATGCCATGACGACGCTGCCCGCGGTCTCCTCGCTCAGGGCGCTGCGCCGCTTCGCCAAGCGGGCCAAGGCGTCACGGCCGTTCCTCGGCATCGGCGATCCCAAGCTCAGAGGAGGGACCGGGTCGAACCGCGGCGCGG
>JAJFGM010000226.1 GCA_021776145.1 Kiloniellaceae bacterium
CGGTACGACGCCGGTCGCGGTCCGCGACATGATCAACAAGACCATGGCCACGCTCGAGTGCGCCAGCCAGGTCAGCATGGCCGCCAGAATCAGGGCCAGTATCGGGTCGTTCGCCAAGGGCGCGATAACGCTTTCCAAAACGACACTTCCGCGCAACGTCTCGGAGGCGCCGACGATCAGGGTCAAGGACAGAAGCATCAGTCCGAGCCCGATCATCACCCGTCCCAGGTGGCGCCAAAGCTGGCCTTGCGTGCTCAAGAAAGCGACAACGCCGGCCAGAATAAGAACCGGCGATACCCAGGAGACGTCGAACGAGAGAACCTGCACGACCAGGGTCGAGCCGATATCGGCGCCAAGCATGACCGCCAGCCCCGCCGCTGTCGCGATCAGACCACGGCTGGCAAAAGTCACGAGCAAGAGCGCCGTTGCCGTCGAGCTCTGCAGCAATCCGGCAACGCCGAGACCCATGCCAAAAGCACGAAAGCGATTTTTCGTCGAGCGCGCCAGGAAACGCCGCAACTCGGCGCCGCAAGCCCGCGTAACGCCAGTGCGGATCATGCGCGTGGCCCACAACAACAGCGCAACCCCGCCGCCTATGTTCACCAACAATTGAAGGCCACTCAATGCCGTTTACCTCAGAGTTCTCGCCTCGGGTCGCGAGCAACTGTTTCTAAGCCGAGAATTGCGCCCGACGGTGTCAAAACGGGGTTCCAGATATCAATTGCGCCGTGAAGCGACTTGACCGACAGGCGTTTTGGGAGTTTGCACCCTGCTTTAGGTCAACCAAATCCCGGGTCAGCCGAATCGCAGTATGTCATAAAACCGTAACAATGCGCCAGCCGCGGCGCCAGAACGCCCCAACATCCGCTGTTATTGCGACAAGTGTACTACCAGCCGAATACATCGAAGAAATGGATAAATTCCATGTACGCCATCGCTGAATTCGATAATTTGGACTGATCTTGCGAAACGCCGACAGTCGTGCCCGACGGGGTGACTCCAAAGGTTGGAACTCAATCCCGCGGCACCAAGGTGCGTCCTAAGATCTCAGCTTCCGTCGTCCACCGACCCGCCGGCTTGAAGCCAACCCTGGAAACCGCCGACCAGGTTAAAGACGTTCTTGAACCCCATGTCGACCAGGGTCTTAGCCGCCAGGGTCGAGCGACCACCTGAAGCGCAGTAGACCACTATATGCCGTCCGGATGTGAAAACAGGATTGTGCATGGGTCCGCGGGGGTCGGCGATGAACTCGAGAAATCCACGTGGCGCGTGCGCCGAGCCGGGAATATGGCCGCGCCGCCGTTCATCGGTCTCGCGCACGTCGATGAAAACGGCCGAATCGCTGGTTAGCGCAATCGCATCCGTCGGCGAGACCACCTTGATGACCGCATTGGCTTCGGCCAGCATCTCTTGAAATCCCTTGTCGACTGTCATCTTGCATCCTCTATCACAGCCCGAACGGGCTTTGCCGGACCCAAACCACGTATCGCGACGCCTGTTTCCGCCCGACTCGGTGGGGCGATATAAGGCACCTGTCTTCTTACGCCGACCCTACACCAGTTCACGCGGCACGACACCGGCAAACTTGCGCTTCCTCAGCCGAACATATAATGAACATCGACTGCACGACCCGTTCATTCGCCACGCCGTAGAGGAGCCGACATGCCAACCCACGCAGCAAAGGCGAAACTCTTTCGAGACCTGCATGAGCGGGCCGGCGCTTTTGTCATTCCCAACCCCTGGGACATCGGAACCGCGCGTCTGCTCGCGCAGCTGGGCTTCGAAGCCCTGGCGACGACCAGTGCCGGATTGGCCTTTTCGCGGGGACGGCCCGAGGGTCGGATCGACCGTGAAGCCTCATTGGCGCACGCGCGCGAGATCGTCGAGGCCACGGATTTGCCGGTCAGCGCCGACCTGGAAGGCGGATTTGCCGATGAACCTGAATCCGTCGCCAAAACCATCGAGCTGGCAGCGGCGACCGGCCTGGCCGGCGCTTCGATTGAAGATTACACGGGCCGGCCCGAGGCGCCCATTTACGACTTCGATTTCGCCGTCGAGCGCGTGCGCGCCGCCGCCACCGCCGCGGCCGGTCTGCCCCGCCCCTTCCTGTTGACCGCCCGCGCCGAGAACCACTTGCACGGCCGCCCCGATCTCGCCGACAGCATCCGCCGCCTACAGGCGTTTCAAGAGGCGGGCGCCGGTGTCCTCTACGCACCCGGATTGAAACGCGCCGACGAGATCGCGACGCTGGTGCGCGCGGTTGACCGCCCCGTCAACGTCGTCATGGGCTTGCAAGGCGGCAATCTCAGCGTCACCGAACTGGCGGACCTTGGCGTCAAGCGCATTTCTGTCGGCAGCGCCCTCTCACGCGCCGCGCTTGGCGCCTTCTTGCGGGCGGCGCGCGAAATTCTTGGCGAGGGCAGTTTCACCTTCGCCGACGAAGCCGCAAGCTTCAGCGAACTCGACGGATTATTCGCCGATTGGCGCTAGTGGCTCTGCACAGAGATTATGACAGTTTCACCGCGAAGATTTTGCCCGCCGGCAAGGCGCGGGTTGCGCGGTGGTGCCAACCACCACAAGCAATCCGCCCCATGCGT
>JAJFGM010000227.1 GCA_021776145.1 Kiloniellaceae bacterium
GCGAGCTCGGCGGCGCGCCGATGGTAGTCGATCTCGGCCGGGCTCTTGCACCGGCGCAGCAGGCCGACGAGGTCGGAGGCGTCGGTCAATCGGCAGAACTCTTGTAGTTCCGCCTCGATCAGGCGCCAGTTGTAGGCGGTCAGTCCATAAGCCTCGAACTCGATGCCGAGGTTTTTGCCGCGGCAGCCCTGCTCTTCGAGTAGCGCCTTGAGGTCGCGCCCCGGGTTCATGCCGGCCTTGTCGACCCAGATGCGGATGTCTTCGATATCGGAGGTATGGCGGGCCTGGCGCAGGTCTGGCGCCCGGGTCAGCAGAATGACTTTTCCATCGGCGCCAAGATAGAGGCACTGAAACATGGCAAAGCCAAAAGTGTCGTAGCCGGTCAAGTAGTACATGGATTCCTGACGGAACATCAAAATTCCGTCGAGTCCGCGTGC
The DNA here is from genome assembly GCA_021776145.1 of Kiloniellaceae bacterium. Taxonomy (GTDB): domain Bacteria; phylum Pseudomonadota; class Alphaproteobacteria; order Kiloniellales; family Kiloniellaceae; genus JAJFGM01. The sequence goes on from JAJFGM010000227.1 coordinate 438, forward strand.
CGTCACCGCCGCGACCGCCCGCGCGCGGCGCGCGGCCATCTCTTGGCTTGAAAAATGGATTGGCATGGCCTTGTTCCGTCTCCCCTGGACGGGCGGCTTACCCGCCTTTTTCGGTGATAGCACGATGCTGCGGCCTCGGAGTGCGAAAACGACGACAGGGACGGTTGCATCTTGTTATGCTCCCTGTTGAAACTGCCAGGCATAGATCGAGAGTGCGGACCAGGTCGGGTTCATGTTCAAGGGTTGCATGGGACGGAGTATGCGATGTCAGACAAGAACGTTAGCGAATTGCTCAACATCGTGGACGCAGGCGGCGCTTTGAGCCTGCACGCCGAGCACTATTCGGTTGACGACATTTTGCCGCTGGCCACGGCTTGCGGTAAGGCTCAGGTGCACCTGGAAGTGCGCGGCGCCTTGGACTGGCGCACTCACGATCTCGTTCAAATTGCCAAGGCCGGCCGCGGCATGGTCGTTCTGACGACCTGAGCAACCGGCTTCGTATGGGCGGTAGAGGGATCGCCGACGGCGGTCGCTGATGAAATGACCCGGGCCGAGCCGCTTGGCGCTGGCCGCCGGCGCGCGACAGTTTGAGTGCGACCCGGCTTGACAGGTCAGGAAGCCCCGCCTAAATTCCGCCCCGTTCAAGCCAAGGGTAACAGCCCGGCTCCGGTCCCGCCCGTCGGGAGAGCTCCGCCAGTCCGCGAGTTTCGCGCACTGGCGCGTATTTCGTTGGGCGGGTATCCACAACCGGAGGCGGGTTTGTAGCCGGAAGTGAGCTTGGATTTGCCGGCAGAGGCTGCCGGCCCGGAACAACGCCAGCGGGTGCCATGTTCGATAGTCTGCAAGAACGCCTTCAAGGGGTCTTCGAAAAACTGACGCGGCGCGGCGCGCTGAGCGAGGACGATGTCTCGACGGCGCTGCGCGAGGTGCGCGTGGCACTGCTCGAGGCCGACGTGGCGCTACCGGTGGTGAAGGACTTCATCGAGGGCGTCAAGGACAAGGCCGTCGGCGCCGAGGTGCTGCGGTCTGTCAGCCCTGGCCAGCAGGTCGTCAAAATCGTGCACGACCACCTGATCGAGATGCTCGGCGCCAGCGCCGAAGAGATCGATCTCAAGGCCAGCCCGCCGGTCGTCATCATGCTGGTCGGTCTGCAAGGCTCGGGCAAGACGACCACGACGGCCAAGATCGCTCTGCGACTCAAGCAGCGCGAAAAGAAAAAGGTTCTGATGGCCTCGCTCGACGTGCGCCGTCCGGCGGCACAGGAGCAGTTGCGCGTCCTGGGCGAGCAGGCCGAGGTGCCGACCTTGCCGGTCGTGCCGGGCGAGCCGCCATTGGCCATCGCCAAGCGTGCCTTGCGCACGGGTCTTCTCGAAGGCCACGACGTGGTCATGCTCGATACCGCCGGCCGGCTCGCCATCGACGAAGAATTGATGGCCGAAGTCGCCGCCGTTCGCGACGGCGTCAAGCCGCACGAAACCCTGCTCGTCGCCGATGCCATGACCGGCCAGGATGCCGTTACCGTCGCCGAGAATTTTCGCGACAAGGTCGGTCTGACCGGCATCGTCCTGACCCGCGTCGATGGCGACTCGCGCGGTGGCGCGGCCTTGTCGATGCGCGCCGTGACCGGCTGCCCGATCAAGCTCTTGGGTGTCGGCGAGAAACTCGACGCGCTGGAAGCCTTTCACCCGGATCGCGTGGCGTCGCGCATTCTCGGCATGGGCGACATCGTGTCGCTGGTCGAAAAGGCGGCCGAAACCATCGAGCAGGATGAGGCCGAAAAACTTGCCAAGAAGATCCAGAAGGGCAAGTTCGACCTCGACGACATGGCTTCGCAGCTCAAGCAGATGCAGAAGATGGGCGGACTTTCGAGCCTGATGGGCATGCTGCCCGGTCTGTCGGGTGGACAGATGCAGAAGATCAAGAACGCCAAGCTGGACGACGGCATGGTCAAGCGTCAGTTGGCGATGCTGTCCTCGATGACGCCGAAGGAACGGCAAAAACCGGAGTTGATCAAGGCTTCGCGCAAACAGCGCATCGTCAAGGGATCCGGTACCAGCGTACAGGAACTCAACAAGCTGCTGAAACAGCATATGGAGGCGGCCCGGGTCATGAAACGGGTCACCAAGCTGGGCAAGAAGGGCATGCTGCGCGGTGGCATGGGCGGGCTTATGCCGCCCGGCGGCGGCAATCCCTTCGGCGGCGGTCAATGAACGCCGCTTACCCGATGATCGATCACATGTCTATTGGCGTGGATGATGTCGGCCGCGCTCGCGGCTTCTACGACGCGACCCTGAGTATGCTCGGCTACAAGCGCCTGTTCGATCATGGCGAGGCGGCCTCGGCCTATGGCCCGGAGCTGCCTTTCATGCAGTATTGGATCGGCCGGCCGCTCGATGAAAGCCGCCCGGCAGCGGCGGGCAACGGCACACACGTCTGCCTGACGGCTCCCAGCCGCGACGCGGTGGCGGCATTCCACGCGGCGGCCCTGGCCCACGGCGGCAAAGACGCCGGGGCGCCGGGCCCGCGTCCGGCATACGGAGAAACTTATTTTGGCGCCTCTGTCCTCGATCCCGAGGGCCACAAGGTCGGCGCCGTCTGTTATGCGCCGGAGTGAGACCCGCCCGGCAAACCAAACCCGATCAACCCTGACCTGGAAAGTCTGAAAGAGATGTCTCTGAAAATTCGCCTCGCGCGCGGTGGCACAAAAAAGCGCCCCTTCTACCGTATCGTCGTCGCCGATTCGCGCAGCCCGCGCGACGGTCGTTTCATCGAGCGCATCGGGCACTTTGACCCGATGGTGGCCAAGGATAACCCCGAGCGCATGCGCCTCGATGTCGAGCGTGCGAAACATTGGCTGTCGGTTGGTGCCCTGCCGAGCGATCGGGTGTCGCGTTTCCTCGCCGCCGCCGATTTGATTCCCGCGCGGCGCATTCCCAAGCAGACCAAAAAGAGCCAGCCGCGGCCCAAGACGCTCGAGCGCAGGGCGGCGGCGGAAGAGGCCAAGAAAGCGGCCGCAGAAGCGGCGGCGGCGGCCCCAGCAGAAGAGCCAGTGGTCGAAGAGCCTGCGGCCGCAGAGCCGGTGGTTGAAGAAGCTACGGCCGAAGAGGCAGTGGTCGAAGAAGCTGCGGCCAAAGAGACTGTCGTGGAAGAGGCCGTCGCCGAGGCTGTTGCCGACGCTCCCGCAGAGGAAGCTCCCGCAGAAGAAGCCCCCGCCAAGGAAACCGCCAGCGAAGAAGCCGCCAGCGACGAAGAGGCCAAGGCTTAACCGGCCGCGGAGCCACAAATGGCCGCAGGGCACGAGCCACGGGTTTGTGTCGGCGCCTTCGCCGGTGCACATGGCGTGCGGGGGCAGCTCAAGGTTAAGAGCTTTACCGCTACGGCGGAAGATGTCACCGCCTACGGTGCGGTTACCGACGAAAGCGGTGGCCGGACTTTTGAAATGACGGTGACGGGCCGCGCCAAGGGTCTGCTGTTGGTCCGTGTTCCCGGAATCGAAGATCGCGACGCGGCCGAGGCCTTGCGTGGGACAAAGCTTTTTGTGCGTCGCGGTGCGTTGCCGCCCCTGGACGAGGAAGAACACTACCTTGTGGATCTGATCGGTCTGGAGGTCGAGGGTCGCGATGGGCGATCGCTTGGCCGGGTCAAGGCGGTGCAGAACTTTGGTGGCGGCGACATGTTGGAAGTGGTCGGACCCGATGGCCGGGAACTGTTGCTGCCCTTTACCAAGGCCGCGGTTTCGCTGGTCGATATTGCCGGTGGCCGCCTGATTGCGGAGCCGCCACGGGAAATCGTGGCGCGGCCCGACGCGGCGGCCGCTGAAGATAGCCAAAGCGGCCTGGATAGGGAGTGAAGATCGCGGTGAAGGCGGACTTCGAAAGTCGCGTGTACGGGTGTTCTTTGGCTGGACAAACGCAACGCAAAGCGCCATAAAGCGCCGCCGAACCGCTTCCTTCCCAGTCCGACAGCGCGGCTCACGGTCACGCCTCGGGTCGCAAGTTGCTCGCGGGCAGGCCGGCGCGGCCTATCGCAGTGGCGGCAGGTGGAGGGTTTCCGAACCGGCGGCAAGTCCGGGGGAAAGCCGATGGCGACTTGGCAGGTCAGCGTCCTGACGATCTTTCCGGAGATGTTTCCGGGGCCGTTGGGCCTGTCGCTGGCAGGCAAGGCGCTGGAAAAGGGGATTTGGTCGCTTGAAGTCCTGGACATCCGGGACTTTGCGCGTGATAAACACCGCTCCGTCGATGACACCCCTTTTGGGGGCGGCGCCGGAATGGTGATGCGCCCGGATGTGATCGACCAAGCCCTGGCGGCCGTCGAGACGCGACCGGGCCCGGTGGTCTACCTTTCCCCGCGCGGGCGCCTGCTGGATCAGGCCTTGGTGCGGGAGTTGGCGGCGCAAGCCGGTTTGAAATTGCTGTGCGGGCGCTACGAAGGGGTCGACCAACGGGCGCTCGAAGCTCGGAACGTGAGCGAAGTTTCGGTCGGTGACTACGTTCTATCCGGTGGCGAGACGGCGGCGCAGGTTCTTTTGGATGCCGTGCTGCGCTTGCGGCCGGGAGTAATGGGTAACCAGGAGAGCCTGGCGGAAGAAAGTTTCGAGCGGGGACTCCTGGAGTATCCGCTCTATACGCGGCCGGCCGACTGGAATGGCCGCGCGGTGCCGGAGGCTTTGCTTTCGGGCCATCACGAGAAGATCCGTCTTTGGCGCCAACGCCAGGCGGAAGAAATCACCAGGCAACGCCGCCCCGATCTGTGGGCGCGTTACCGCGGTGGAAAGAGTGAAGATTGAGGATGAGTGCGATGAACGTAATCGAGCAAATCGAAAACCAGCAGATGGCCGATTTGGCTGCCAAGGGCGCGGCATTGAGCTTCGCCCCGGGCGATACCGTGCGGGTTAACGTGAAGGTCGTGGAAGGCAGCCGCGAGCGCATTCAGGCCTTCGAAGGCGTGTGCATCGGGCGCAAGAACCGCGGCCTGAACTCTTCGTTCACGGTGCGCAAGATTTCCTATGGTGAAG
>JAJFGM010000228.1 GCA_021776145.1 Kiloniellaceae bacterium
TTACGTGCTTGAGCCCGGCATGGTGCTGTGCGTCGAAGCCTATATCGGCGCCGTTGGTGGCCGCGAGGGCGTGAAGCTGGAAAATCAGGTACTGATCACCGAAGACGGCCACGAAAACCTGACCCATTATCCCTTCGACGAGAAGTTGTTGGGTTAGAATTCTGGCCGCGCTCGAAGTGCCGATGCCCACCGAACACTTATTGAGGAAGTCCACATGAAAACCCATGCGCAGGCCGTGGTCATCGGCGGCGGGCTGGTCGGCTGCAGTATCGCCTATCACCTGACCAAGCTGGGCTGGCGCGACGTCGTGCTGTTGGAGCGCAGCGAACTGACCTCGGGCTCGACCTGGCATGCCGCCGCCGGCATTCACGGGCTGCACGACAACAACAACGTCTCCAAGCTGCAGTACTACACCATGAAGCTCTACAAGGAGCTGGAAGCCGAGACCGGTCAGGGCTGCGGCATTCATCAGCCCGGCGCGCTCTATCTGGCGCAGACCAAGGACCGCGAGCACCAACTGCGCATCCAGGCGGCGAAGGCGCGCTACTTCGGCGTCGAGTTCCACGAAGTCTCATTGTCGGAAGCGCGGGAAATGCATCCCCTGGTCGACTTCGACGGAATCCGCTGCGTCATGTACGAGCCCGACGGCGGCCATGTCGATCCCTCCGGCGTAACCCATGCCTACGCCCAGGGCGCGCGCGCCGGCGGCGCCGACATCGAACGCTTCACCCCGGTGCTGGAGACCAATCCCCGCCCCGACGGCGGCTGGGACGTGGTCACCGACAAGGGCACGATCCAGACCCAGGTGGTGGTCAACGCGGCGGGCCTTTGGGGCCGCGAGGTGGCGCGGCTGGCCGGCGTCGAGCTGCCGCTGATGACCATGGAGCACCAGTATTTCGTCACCGAAGAGATTGCCGAAATCGCCGCTCTGGGGCGCGAGCTGCCGTCCATCGCCGACCGCGACGGCGAGTATTATCTGCGCCAGGAAGGCAAGGGGCTTCTGGTCGGCGCCTACGAAAAGGACGGCCGCTTCTGGGCCGAAGAGGGCACGCCGCTCGACTTTGGCCACGATCTGCTGCCCGACGACCTCGACCGCATCATGGAAAACGTGCTGCGCGCCTGCGGCCGCGTGCCGGCCCTCGGCGATGCCGGGGTCAAGAAAGTGATCAACGGGCCGATGATCTGGTCGCCGGACTCGGCGGCGCTGTACGGGCCGGTGCCGGAGCTGAAGAACTACTATTGCTGCAACGGCATCATCCCCGGCTTCAGTCAGTCCGGCGGGCTCGGCCTGCTGCTGGCGCAGTGGATCGTCGAGGGCGAGCCGGAACTCGATCTTTTCCCTTGGGATCTCGCGCGCTACGGCTCCTGGGCCGACAAGGCCTTTACCAAGGCACGCGTCTTCGACTGCTACACGCATCGTTTCAAGATTCACTTTCCCTTCGAGGAGCGCGAAGCGGGGCGGCCACTGCGCCGCCGCCCGGTCTATGAACGGCAAAAAGAGCTGGGCGCCGTCTTCGGCCTCAACTACGGCTGGGAGCACCCGCTTTGGTACGCCCCGGAAGGGGTCGAGCCGCGCGAGGATTATGGTTTCGAGCGGCAGGCCTGGTTCGAGCCGGTTGGCGAGGAATGCCGGGCGCTGCGGCGCGACGTCGGGGTCATCGACATCTCCAACTTCGCCAAATATGAAATCACCGGCTCGGGCGCCGCGGATTGGCTCGACCGGGTGGTTGCCAACCGCGTTCCCACGCAGATCGGCCGTTCCTGCCTGACGCCCCTGCTTGGCGTGCGCGGCGGCATCGCCGGAGATTTCACCATTACCAAGCTCGAGGACGAGCGCTTCTACATGGTCGGCTCGGGCATGGCCGAGCGCTATCACAAGCGCTTCTTTGACGCCGTGCCGAAGCCGGACGGCGTGACAATGACAGTCTTGACCGAGGCCCGCGCCGGCTTCAATGTCGCCGGCCCAAAGGCGCGAACCCTGTTGCAGCGACTGACCAACGCCGATCTCGGCAACGAGGCGTTCCCCTTCATGCGTTCGCGGCAAATCGCGGTTGGCGGCATCGACGCGCTGGCGCTGCGCGTTTCCTTCACCGGCGACTTGGGCTGGGAACTCTACATCGCGGAAGAGGACCAGTTGGCGCTTTACGATGCGCTCTTCGAGGCTGGCCGGGATCTCGGCCTGCGCCCGGTCGGCGGCCGGGCGCTGGGGTCGCTGCGGGTCGAGAAGGGCTATGGTTCCTGGGGCCGCGAGTATTCTCCCGAGTACTGGCCGCAGGAGGTCGGACTCGATCGCCTGATCAAGCTCGACAAACCCGAGTTCCTCGGCCGCGAAGCCTACCTGGCGCTGCGCGACAAGCCGGCGCGTGAAAAGCTGGTGATCCTGGCGGTCGAGGTGGAAAACGCCGATGCCGTTGGCGGCGAGCCGATTTTCACGCTGGACGGCACGCCGGTCGGCCGCGTCAGCACCGGCGCCTACGGTTTTTCGGTCGATATGTCGCTGGCCCTCGGCTTCATCAAGAGCGATTATGTGCGCTCGGGCGCGACCTTCGACGTGGCGATCCTTGGCCAGCCGCACCGGGCGCGGTTGCTCGATGCGCCGCCCTTCGATCCCAAGGGCGCGCGTTTGCGCGCCTAATATCGGCCGACAGCTTCGAATGGTCGCCGCGTAGGGTTGCGTTGAGTGGCGGCTGGTCCCGTAACCCGGCGAGGTCGGCCGCGATAGTCGGGAGCGCGGGATGCGGAAAAGCATAAGCCAACCCTTTCGCCGGATTGTCTGGCCGCTGGCCGTTGCCGAGACGATTGTCTGGGCCGGCATGCTCTATGTCTTTCCCGCCCTGCTGCCGACCTGGGAGCGCGATCTTGGCTGGTCGATCATCGAGCTTTCCGGTGCCTTCACCCTGAGCCTTATTGTCTCGGCCGTCATGGCGCCCGCCGCCGGGCGCTTGATCGACCGCGGCTACGGCCGCGCGACCCTGACCGGTGGCGCGCTGCTCGGGGCCGGCATGCTGGTGCTGTTGTCACAGGTGAACGAGATCTGGCAGTTCTATCTCGTTTGGTTCTGTCTTGGCGTGGCCAACGCCGGCGCCCTTTACGAGGCCTGCTTCGCCTTCCTTACCCGCGCCATGGGCGCGGACGCCAAGCGGGCGATCACGCTGGTCACCCTGGTGGCTGGCTTCGCCGGTACCCTGTCCTTTCCCAGCGCCAGCACGCTCGCGGACCTGTACGGCTGGCGCGCCGCGGTCATCGTCTTTGCCGGCGTAATTGTCGCTGTCGCCGTGCCACTGATGTGGAGCAGCGGCAGCCACGCCGAATCACACGCGGCCGGGCACCTGGCGCCGGCCAGCGGCAAGACAAGCCAAGCCGCCTGGGTAACGCGGACTGCAACCTTCTGGCTGTTGGCGCTGTCCTTTTGCCTCATCTCGATCGACCACGGCATCGTCATCACCCATGTCCTGCCGTTGCTCAACGACCGCGGCGTGCAAGCCGACGCGGCGGTCCTCGCGGCTTCGATGATTGGGCCGATGCAGGTCGCCGGCCGACTCGCCATGATGGCCGCCGAGCGCTACGCCTCGACCCTGATCCTCGCAATCGCCTGTTATTTCAGCATGGGGCTGGCGGCGGCGGCGCTTTACGGCACGGGATGGGCCTCGGGTCTGGTCGTGGTTTTTGTCATCTGCCAGGGCGCCGGGGTCGGCGTCATGAGCATCCTGCGCCCGGTTCTGATCGCCGAGTGCCTGGGACGGCGCGATTTCGGCGTCATTTCCGGGCTCATCGCCGTACCGACCATGATCGGCTACGCGTTTTCGCCCTCCATTGCGGCCTTGTTGCGCGAAGTCGGCGGCTACGATCTGGTTCTGCTACTGGCGATCCTGGCCATGGCCGTGGCGACGGTCGCCTTGCTGGCGGCCTGGCGCGGCGCGGCGGCGAGGACGAGCGTTGCGAAACCACGCGAGGGGTCGGAGATTTAAAGCCGTGCCGGACTTGCCTCCCGTGGCGCCGGCGCTAACGTGTTTCCTTAAAGAGCGGGGAAAGAGGAGGCAGTTCCATGTGGCGCAGCATCGCGGTGTTTCTTGTCGGAGGCGTTCTCGGTACGGCCTTCGGTGTGGTTTTGGGCTTTTTCGCGTTCCCCTATGTCTTCCCACCGCCCGAGGCCATGGAACAGCTCACGGCCGAGGAGCAGACGACTTTGGTGGCGCAAGGCGGTTTCATTCATGCCAACCCCAGCGACCCGATCCACTACGGCATGGGCGCGGTTGACGTCTACGATGGCCTGGTGCACCTCGGAGCGGATTTCGAAGTCGGTCCGGGGCCGGCCTTTCATGTCTTTCTTGTGCCCAAGGCGGAAGTGCGCTCGTCCGCTGACGTGAAAGGCACCATGTTCATCGACCTCGGCGGCCTGCGCGCCTTTAAGGGCAGCCAGAAGTATGCGGTCCCCGCCGGTGTCGACCTCAAGGCCTATCCGAGTGTGGTCATCTGGTGCAAGGAGTTCGGCGTGCTGATCTCGCCCGCCGACCTCGACTTCGCGATTTGATGGAATCCTACGCCCTTCGCGTGGCGTTCACGCTCTTCAGCGCGCGGATTTGTACTTCGCAAGAACCTCGTCGTTGACGGTCACGCCAAGGCCTGGGCCGCTGGGCACCGAGAGGTATCCCTCCTTGAACTCGATCGATTCGACCAGCAAGTCGTCGCGCAAGGCGTTGGGCGTACGATCGTACTCGACGACGGGTTCGTTCTGGATCGGCACGGGATAGATGGTGTGCGGTGACGGTGGCATGGCGGCCAAGGCCTGCAGCGCCGTCGCCAGGGCGATGCCCGAGCCCCAGACATGCGGGATGGTGAGAACGCCGAAAGCCGACGCCAGGGTCTGGATCTTCAGCCATTCGGACAGGCCGCCGCAGGCGCTGATGTCGGGCTGCGCGATGTCGACGCATTCGCCAAGGAACAGATCACGGAACCCGTAACGCGTGAACTCGCACTCGCCGCCGGCGATGGGCACGGTGAGCGCGTCGCGCACCCGGCGATAGCCCACGCGGTCCTCGGGGACCACCGGTTCCTCGAACCAGCCGACGCCGTACTTCTCCAACTCCCGCCCCAAGCGAATTGCGGTGGCGGTGCCATAGGCGTGGTTCGCGTCGACCAGCAATTTGATGTCGGGGCCGATGCCGGCGCGCACGGCCGCGACACGCTCCGCGTCTTCTTCGACGGACAACAGTCCGACCTTCATCTTTACGGTGTCGAAGCCGCTCGCCAGATGGCGTTTCGCCTCGGCGGCGATGGCGTCGAGCCGGTCGTTCTGGTTCTTGGAGTCCTGGCGATAATAGAAGCCGGTCGCGTAGGCCCGTATGCGGTCGCGAAAGGCACCGCCGAGCAGTGCGTGTACCGGCTGTCCCAGGCGTTGGCCCCAGATGTCCCAGCCGGCGATGTCGAGGGCACTCATGGCCTCGATATAGGTGCCTTTTTGGCCGAAATCGCGCGTGTGGGCATAAAGTCGTTCCCACAGCCGTGGCGGCTCGACGAAGTCCTGTCCCAGAATTATCGGCGCCAGGACGTCGTTGACGCAAGCGGCGACCGGACCCGGCGGTCCCCACTGGCCGCCCTCGCCCCAGCCGACGATCCCGTCGCTGGTGGTGACGCGGACAAGGAACGAGTTGCGCTCGGGAAAGGTCGCCTGCGAGGAGAGGAACGTCTCGGCGCCGAGCGGCATCCGCAGAATGAACGTTTCGATTTGGCTGATCTTCACCGCCGTGGCCCTTATCTGATCGCACTCCGCCCCCTGGGGCGCGTGATCCCGTAGCCTACAGTGGCGGCGGCAGTTTTTAGAGGCCGAAGTTGATAGGACCGGCACAAATCAGCGTTGCCAGCCCAAGGAATATGGAGTTATTCGGGCCTCGGGTGGGATGTGAGCGGAGTTCCAATGGCTAGAGCGCAAGGCACTTCTTGCTGTCGTGCATGGCGGCGAAATCCTCGGCAAGCTTTACCGAAAGGGCCGTGCGGCCGCATTGCGGACACTCGACGGATACGCCGAGGTTCTGAACCAGAAAGCTGTGCCAGGTCCCGGACCCGACGCAAAGAACCACGTAGCCCTCGTTGAGCTTGGCATCGATGATCATGGAAACGCCCCCTTGCATGTCGTCGTCCGCCGTTTCGGCGGCCAAGTTCGACCGCACCTGTCGTATGACACGCGCGAACGGTGGGAGAGGGGTTAAAGCGTCGTCTTAGGGGCCTTCACGTGCCGACCTTGAGCGGCGCGACGAGGCCGCGCAGGGTGGCCACGACGCTGAGCGGGGTGATCTTGCCGGTGCGCGGGTTTTCACGCGACGGTACGTTTTCGATGCTCATGGAAAAGCGCGCGCAATCGGCTTCGACCTCGATCCGGTGATGATTGCGCTCGACCCCCGGGTCGGCCCAGATCTCGAGACGGGTGCGGTCCGGGCCAATGCCGGCCAGGCTCAAGGCGGCGGCGACGTTGACGTTGGCGGGAAAGCCCCGGGCGCCGTCGCGGGCGCAGCCCGCGCAAATATTCAGCGGCGCCGTCCGGCCCTCCAGATCGATGCCCTTTTCCACCAGGTAGGGGGCCCCGGCCAGTCCCGATGGCGGCTTGCGGGTAACCATGGTGACCGAGTGGATCTCGCCCAACGCCGCGGCATTGACCGCGTCGAGTCCGATCAGGGCTCCGGTCGGGACGACGATGCGGGCGTTGCTGGCCTTGGCCAATTCGATCAGGTCCGGCCGCCGCAACAGCGCGCCGACACTCGCGGGAACGAAGATCCGACCCGCCCGGATCGCCGATTCGGCAACGATGTCGAAGACGGCGGCAGGGGCACACTCGACGACGATATCGGCCAGTTCCGCCAAGGCATCGAGCCGCACCAACCGCGGCTGACGCGCATAACCGGCCATGCGCCGGCGCGCCTTGTCGCCGTCGCGCACAGCCACTGCCGTCAGCTCCAGCCCGGCGATACCGGCGTCAAGATGATCGCCGACGGCGCCGCCAATGGCGCCAAATCCGGCCAGGCCGACCCGCAGGGGTCTATCGTTTTTCTTGCTCACTATCGGCTCCTTTGCTTGCCATCGGATTCCCGTGTTTCACCCGAACGGCCGTATGTCGCTTACATAGTCGTCGTTCCGGACGTTTCGATAAAGAGCCGGCGCGCGCCGACGAAGACGAATCCGACGGTGCGGTTCGCGCCGGCCGTGCCGTTTTTCAGTCGGATTGGAAGAGTCAGAACCGGCCGAGTTAAACATAAACCGGGATGGGATCCGGTCAACTCGGGCTTGTAAAAATGAAAACCAAATCAATTTTAGTTAAGTGAAATTAATACATGCTCAATGTCTGTGGGATACATTCCCAGCTTCGGTCGATTTTTGGCTTCATGCATATAAGTGCAGTAGGTCGGCGAGAACAGGATGAACTCACAAGCCTCGGCGAAGGCAAGCGCCACGCCCGAAAGTGTCACACAGGATAAGATCCTGATGGCGTGGGGCAATATCAGCACGACCTCCGCCATTCACAAGTCGCTCGGCCAGTCTTTCGATGTCAGTTGGGCCAATCACGGCAAGAACGCGCTGGCCACCCTCGAAAGCGAGCCGATCACGACCGCTATTCTCGACGCGCGCCTACCGTCGGTTGACGGTTATACCATCGCCCGCCAGATCAAGGCGATGAACGAGAGTTCGCCGCCGCAAGTTTTGCTGGTGGTGCAAGGCGATGCCAGGCGTGCCATCGCGGCCCGCGACGCCGGCGAGATCGATGCCTTTCTCGTTGAGCCCTTCACCGACGGTGCCTTTCTTTCGGCGTTCTGGGAGATGCGCGACCGCTTGGCCGAACGCCGTTGGGACTCGCTCAACAAATTACAGGCGAGCCTGTTGAAGGTCACCAAACGCAACATCAAGCGCATGGTGGACCAGTCGTCTGAAGGCGGCGGCATCGACTATGGCTTGGTGCGCGAGTGCAGCGCCGTCGCTGTCGAGGCGGCGCGTTCGAATGACCTGCAGGGTGTCCTGGAGGAATTGAAGAACCACCATAGTTACACTTTCGTGCATTCCCTGAGCGTGGCTTCGCTGATGGCGATATTCGGTGCCCATATCGGACTCGGCAACGCCGATGTCGAGATGCTGGCCCAGGCGGGGCTGGTGCACGATCTTGGCAAAGCGATGGTCTGTCTCGATATTCTCGACAAGCCGGCCAAGCTGAACGACGAGGAATGGGAAAATATGCGGCGCCATCCGCGCGCGTCCGGCGAGATTCTTCGCGCCACGCGGGGTACGCCGCCGGAAGTTCTCTTCGCCGCGGAGCGTCACCATGAAAAGCTCGATGGCAGCGGCTATCCCTTTGGGCTGTCCGGGGCCGAGATCGACGACGTCGGACGAATTTCGGCGATCTGCGATGTCTATTCGGCGCTCATCGAGAAGCGTGCCTATAAAGCGCCGATGGAACCCAAGCAGGCGGCCGAGATTCTTACCGGCATGGCTGGCCACCACCTCGACCCGGATCTGGTGCCAAGGTTCCTCGAGTTGGTATGGGACGGCAAGTTTTAGCTGCCCACGAATCGCCGCCTGCCGCCTAGAATTGACGGCGGTCAAGGCAGAAACCACTCCTCGCTGCAAAAATTAGGCAAGTGTGGAGTGCGAGATGCCGTCTGATGCGACGAAATCGGGTGACCACCAGGAACAGGCTGGCGTCGTCGAAGCGATTCCGGAGAACCTCTTTCGCGAGCCCATCGACTTCCTCTTCGCCGATCATTTCCGCCAACGCTGTATCTGCAATGCCCTGGAGGAACTGACCACCGACCCGGACGATCCGGCGCGCCACAGGAAAGCCCGAGGCATCCTTGCCTATCTGGAGCATGATCTGCCGCTGCACGTCGCCGACGAGGAGGAGGATCTCTTCGCGCTGCTTGGTCAGCGCTGCCGCAGGGAGGATGAGCTGGAGCGGATTACCGCAAGACTCGCCGCCGAACACCAGCATGACGACACCTACCTTGCCGCGATCAAGTTCGATCTCGGGCGTCTGACGGCGCAGCAGGCCCTCGACAACGAAACTGAGTTCATCGAACGCGTCCGCGCGTTCGTCCAGGCGCAACGCCTCCATTTCGCGTACGAAAACGCAACGCTGTTGCCGCTGGCGCGGCTACGCCTGACGGTGCGAGACAAGCTGCAACTTGGCCGTAGCTTCGCGGCGCGCCGTGGCGCGGCTTATCCGGAATAGGCTGTCGCGGGCGACCAGGCTCTGAGGGGTCAGCGCCGGCCGTCGCCGAAGCCCTTGAGGGCGGCGACGTCGGGTATGTCCACCATGCCACCGTTCGATTCGACACCGTAGCGGCGCAGTTTGGCGAGGGAGCGGGAGAAGGTCTCCGGCTGCATTCCAAGTCGACCAGCGATGAGGGCCTTGTCGAGGGGAAGCTGAACGACGACAGGTCCGTCGTCGGCCGATGCCAGCTTACAAAGAAATCCGGCGACCC
>JAJFGM010000229.1 GCA_021776145.1 Kiloniellaceae bacterium
ATTCTGGAAAGACGGCTGCCTGCTGGTCGAAGACGCGGTCACGCCCGAACAGCTGGCGGCGCTGCGCGGCGAAATCGTCGATTGGGTCGAGGAAAGCCGCCGGCACAACGTGCCCTTCGGGACGCCGACCCAGGACGGCCGGCCGCGTTTCGATATGGGCGCCGAGCATGCGCCGGAGCGGCCGGCGCTGCGCCGGGTCAACAACCCCTCGGACATTTCGGCGGCCTATCTCGACGTGATGGAGAATGCCGCGACGGTCGAGGCGGTCGCCGACCTGATCGGCCCCAACCTCAAGTTCCACCACTGCAAGATCAATCTGAAGCTGCCGGGTTCGGCGACCGAGGTCGGCTATCACCAGGACTTCGCCTATACCCCGCACTGCAACGACGACATCGTCACCGCGCTTCTCATGCTGGACGACGTCGACGCGGAAAACGGCTGCCTCATGGTGGTGCCGGGCTCGCACCGCGGGCCAATTCACACGCTCTTCGAAGGCGAGCGCTTCACCGGTTTCGTCAAACCGGAGGTGGCGGCCGAGGCCAAGGCCGCGGCAGTGCCGGTGACCGGCAAGGCCGGCAGCGTCTGCCTCATGCACACGCGCCTGCTGCACGGCTCCGAGGCCAATCGTTCGACCAGCCCCAGAGGGCTATACATTTGCGTCTATACCGCCGCCGACGCGGTACCCCTGGCCGCCAACCCGCTGCCCAACCCGAACGAGGGCCGCATGGTTCGCGGCGCGCCCTCGCGGGTCGCCCGTATAATGGAGGGCGAGATCGAACTGCCGCAGCAGCCCAAGATGGCCTCCTTCTTCGCTGTGCAAGGCCAGGAGTCCGCTGGCCGTTAGGGCGCGATCGCGCGGCCCTTCAGGCATGCATCCTGGCACCGCGGGTGATCTTGTCGACGGTCTTTCTGTCGTCGCGCAGGGCCAGGCCGGCGATTTTCAAGTCCTCCGGGCGAACCGCCTTGACGGCGGCGCGGTTGGCTGCGTCGTGGCCGGTTTCGAACATCTCGTCGATATAGAGGGATAGCCGGGAGCCGCGTGTCATGGCGCGGTTGTAGATCTTGGTGATGGTCGCCGCGTCGGCGGCGAGCACGATGACGGGCTGGATCGACAGGCGGTTGTAGGTGTTGCCGGCGGCGTCCTCGTAAGCTTCGCCGATGATGCCGGGATTCTCGGCGACGATGCCGCTGGTCAGAAAAGCGGTGACATTGAGCTTTTGCCAGACCGCGAGATCGCCGCGCACGACGAAGGCGATCTTGGTGTCGAAGCTGACCTTGCCGTCTTGGCTCATCGACCGACATCTCCCAGTTGACGCAGCATGGCCCAGAAAGCCGGGGCCTGGCGGCCGAATTCGCCGGCGACTTCGGCGTTCAGCGCGTCCATCTCACGATCGAGCCGGGCCTGCCGCCGGCGCGCCCGGGCCGTGGCAAAAACCCGGTGAATACGGCGGTCGCGATCGTCGGCGCGGCGGTCCACCAGACCCGCCGCTTCGAGGCGATCGATGACGCCGGTTATGGTGGCACTGTCGATGGCCAGGCGCGCCGAGAGTTCGGCCCCGCTTTGGCCGGCATCTTCCGAGAGGACGCGCAGCACGGCGTACTGCACCGGCGTTACCCCGTGTTTGGCGAGACGTTCCCGGCTGCGCCGCGATATCTGCTGCGCCGCCTTTCCGGTCAGGAACGAGATGCAGTCCTCGATACGGTCCATCGGCAAGCCTACGATTCGAAAAATATACAAGAATTCCGTATATAAGTATCTTGTATACGAGAAAGAATTTCAAGAGCCATCTGTGCCATCGCCATCTCGCCGCCACGGCACCTGCTGAGTGGCTGCTCAACAGCGCCCGCCTGCGCCTCTAAAACAAGGAACGCACCGGCCACCCGGGGCTGCCGGTCCGCGCTGGCGTGATCCGTCGGCGCGCGGGAGAAAGCCGACTGTGGCCTCGGATTTCTGTTCCACAGCCACCCCTTCGACTAGACTGGCCTTCGATCCTTGGCCGCATCTGGGAGGCCCCGATCATGACGACCGCGATCAGGCCGGCGCGCGAGGCGGATATTCCGCACATGGCCTTTGTCACCACGCAGGCCTTTGGCGGCTATGCCGAGGTGATGTACGAGGCGGCGGTGCCTGGCCGATCCGTCGAGGAGATCATGCGCGCACGATTTTTCCGCGACGGCGCGACCTCGCACTTCGTCAACAGCCGGGTCGCCGAGGAGGCGGGCGCCATTTTGGGCGGACTGCAAGCCTATGCCATGGACCTGCTTGAGAACGACCCCGACGACACGCTGATTCCCAAGGACCGCTACGGCTTTTTCGAGCCCTTCGATTATCTGCATGCCGACGGCAGTTATTACGTCAACGCGGTGGCGGTCTATCCGCGGTACCGGGGCCGCGGGGTCGCCCGGCTGCTCATGCGCGCGGCCGAGGCGGACGCCGTCGCCCAGGGATTTGGCGAGATCAGCCTGAATGTCTTCGCCGAAAACGCCGGCGCGGTCGGACTTTACCGAAAGCTGGGGTACCGCGAGGTCGCCCGCCGTCCCGTCGTGCCGCATCCGCGCCTGCTTTTTGGTGGCGACCTGCTGTTGATGACCCGCCGGCTATAAGTCCCGACAAATCGAGCAAGATCCGGAGTGTCCTAACGCAAGGGTCTTGTTAGGGTCCGGCCTCGACGGGGATTCGGAGCTGACAATGGACGCCGCGCGGCAGATCAATCGGGCCATGAGCCCCCTGGAATGGACCCTGGTCGTAGTCCTCTCCGTTCTTTGGGGCGGATCGTTCTTCTTCAACGAGGTCGCGCTGGTCGAATTGCCGCCGCTGAGCGTCGTGCTTGGCCGCGTCGGTTTTGCCGCCCTGGCGTTGCTCGCCCTGGTTTATTTGAGCGGTCAGCGCATGCCGTCGGACCTTCGTTTTTGGGCGGCGATGTTCACCATGGGCGCCATCAACAACGTGATCCCCTTTGGCCTCATCGTCTGGGGCCAGACCGAAATCACCTCGTCCCTGGCCTCGATCCTCAATGCCACGACGCCTTTGTGGACCGTTGCCCTGGCACATTTTCTGACGCGCGACGAAAAGATGACGCCGGCACGGGTTGCCGGTCTGCTTTTGGCCCTGGCCGGCGTCGTCGTCATGATCGGCCCGGCCGCGCTGCGCGAATTCGGCCTGCAGGTCCTGGCCCAGCTCGCCGTCGTCGCCGCCGCCGTGTCCTACGCTTTTGCCGGCATCTTCGGGCGGCGCTTTCGCGGCCGTCCCCCACTGGTGATCGCCGCCGGCCAAGTAACCGGCAGCACCGTTCTGCTGCTGCCGTTGGTTCTGTTTATCGACCGGCCCTGGCTGCTGCCGCCGCCGAGTTTGACGACCCTGGCCGCCGTCCTCAGCACGGCGCTGTTCTGCACGGCGCTGGCCTACGTGATCTATTTCCGCATCCTGGCGACGGCCGGTGCCACCAACCTGTTGCTGGTCACCTTTCTGCTGCCGGTCAGCGCCATCGTCCTGGGCGTCTTTGTCCTCGGCGAGCGCCTATCCGTGGGCGAGATGGCGGGCATGGGCCTGATCGGCCTTGGCCTCCTGGCCATCGACGGGCGCCTGCTCAAGCGGTTGTGGCGGCCGGCAGTGGTCTGAAGACATCCGAAACCGCGAATCGATGAAAGGGCAGGCCATGTGGCAAACAATGTGGCAAACAATGCGGCAAACAAGCGAGCGCGAGGCCGGGAAATTCGACTGCGCCCGCTTCACCTTCGGCCGCAAGACCATGGGCATCCACAGCCGCCCCGCTTGTCCGGCGCCCGCGGCCAAGCGCCAAAACGCCGCGGAAGTGTTGTGAGCGCGCGGAATGCCGCCGTGGCGGCGGACGCGGCAAGTGACCTCGCCGCGCGTATCGCCGCCTTGCCCTGGCCGGAAATGGAGGAGTCTCTCGATGCGCGTGGGTATGCCGTCACCGGGCCGTTGCTCGCGGCGGCGGACTGTGCGGCTTTGAGCG
>JAJFGM010000230.1 GCA_021776145.1 Kiloniellaceae bacterium
GACGGCACGATGATTCTCGACCGTGCGCTGGCTAATACCGAGCCGCGCCGCGATCTCCTTGTTGGCATGCCCGGCGACAACCTCATCCAACACCTGGTGCTGGCGTGCGGTGAGGTCGGCGATACGTGCCGCGGCCGCGGCGCTCGAAGCGGACGGATCGGACGATGATGAGCGCGCCAGGGCACGATCGATGCTGGCCAGCAGCTCGCCGTGCCGCACTGGTTTCTCAAGGAAGTCGACGGCGCCGGCCTTCATCGCCGCGACGGCCATCGGTACGTCGCCGTGGCCGGTAATCATGATGGCGGGAAGGCGAGCGCCGTCTTTTTTCAGCTGGGTGATCAAGGCAAGCCCATCCATTCCGGGCAGACGGGCATCGACCACGAGGCAACCGGCCTGGTCGCGCCGATAGATCTCCAGGAACTTCTCGCCGCTGGCGCAGATCTCCGCCGCATGGCCGTGTTCTCGCAGTGTCTCGCCCATGGATTCGCGTATCGTAGCGTCGTCATCGACCACGAAAACGGTCGGCGAACGCGCATTCACAACCGAGACGTCGGCACCCCGTGCCGGCCTCTCGGATGTCTCCTTTGCCTGAGACGATACCATCAGGCTTTGGGTGAGCCCTATCAGATCGGCGGCCTTCACCGGCTTGTGCAAATACACGCAGCCCTGCCGCGCGATTTCGCTCAGCGTGTCAGTCGAGACGTCGCCGGTCAGGATGATGACCGGGATCTCATGATGCAGCGTCGCGCGCAACGCGTCAGAGACCTGCAGCCCGGTCAGGCCCGCGGGTAGATTGTAGTCGGCAACGACGATATCCGGCCTCAGCGTCCCGCGCGCCGCGAGAGAGAAGACTTCGCGGCCGTCGGCGGCGGCGACCGTGCGATGGCCTTCCTCCTGGAACAGAAGCACCAGCATCTCACGAACCGCCGCGTCGTCTTCCACGATCAGGATCTCGCCGGCAGGCGACGCGGTAAGCGCCGGGGCGTCTCGGCCGGTCTTGCGCCGCGCGCCCGGCGCCCGGTGTCCGAGCGGCACGACGACAGAGAACGCCGAACCCGAGCCGAGTTTCGAGCGCACGTCGACTGGATGGTCGAGCAGATTCGCCAGGCGCTGCAGGATCGACAGACCCAGCCCGATGCCTAGAGCCTGGTCGCGCGCCGGGTTGTCGAGCTGGTGAAACTCCTCGAAAACCTTCTGTAGCTGGCTGTCCGGAATGCCGATCCCGGTGTCCCGAACCTCGACCCGCAGCGTGTCGCCGCGCCGCCGGCAGCCGAGCAGGATCTTGCCATGCTTGGTGTATTTCACCGCATTCGACAGGAGATTGCGCAGCATTTGCTCCAAAAGCCGCGGGTCGCTACGCACGGTCAGGCCGCTCGATACCACACGCCAGCCAAGGTTCTTGGATTTCGCGTGAAAGGCGAAGTCCGTCCGCAGCCGGCCAAGTAGATCGGCGATCGGGAATTCGATCACCTCCGGGCGCACGGTGCCGGCCTCCAACTGATTGATGTCGAGCAACGTGTTTAACATGCTCGACATAGCCCCCAGCGCCTCGTCGATCCTATCGATCAGGCGCAAGGTGCCGGGATCCTTAGTCCGCCTCATCAAGATGCCTTGCAGCAGGCTCAACGTCTGCAGCGGCTGTCGAAGATCGTGGCTGGCGGCAGCGAGGAAACGGGACTTGCCGCGATTGGCCCGTTCGGCTTGCAACTTGGCCAGCGCCAAGGCCTGGTCGGCGCGCTTGCGTTCGGTGACGTCATCGATGGCCACCAGTGTCCGTTTCTTGGCGGTCGGCGCTTCGCGCAATAGTCGGGCACTCAGCAGCAGCGACCGGTAGCCAAGCGCCGGCAGATTGACCTCAATCTCGTGGTCTTCGATCGCGGCGGGTGCGGTCCGTATCCGCTCCAGGAAAGGCTCGATGGCCGATGGATCGAACCGGCTGGCGAAGGGCCGACCCACGGCCTCGGCAGGGTCGATGTCGAAGGCGCGGTAGAATGAACGATTGGCCGAGACCAGGCAGAACGCTTCGTCGAGCACGACGAGCGGCTGGCGAACGGTGTCGATGATGCTGTCGGAATAGGCCCGGGCGATCTCGAGCTCCTGCCGGGCCGCCCTCATCGAGGAGATGTCGACGAAGGTGACGACCACGCCCTCCGCCCGGCCGTCGTGGGTGCGGTATGGCAGAATGCGCCGAAGGTACCAGTTGCCGCCCTCGCTGCGGATCTCGCGACTGAGCGGCAGTCCCGTAGTGAGCACGCGCCGTGCCTCGGCGGGTAAATCGAGGTCGTCGGCACACGGTGCGAGGTCGGCTAGCGGCCGGCCGATGTCCGAGGCGATGATGTGCAACAGGGCCGTCGCCGCCGGGGTGAAGAGACGGATGCTGAGATTCTGGTCCAGGAACAGCGTCGCCACATCGCTGCTGTCGAGAATGTTCTGCAAGTCGCTTGCCGTGGTGCGCTGCCGTGTCACCGTCTCCTGCAGCGCAGCGTTGAGGGAGGTCAGCTCCTGGTTCAGCGATTGCAACTCCTCTTTCGAGGTTTCCAGCTCTTCGTTCGTCGACTGGTACTCCTCGCTGACCGACAAGGCTTCTTCGCTGATTTCCCGGTGCTCTTCGCTCGCCAGTTCCAGGTCGCGTATGGCGCTCTGTAGTTCCTGGCGCGTGGCATCGAGTTCCTTCTCGAGCTGGCCGACCAAAGTGGCGTCGGCGGTGACTTCCAGGGGCTTGCGCGCGTGCCGGGCCGGTTTCGGCCGATCGATGAAGCTGACCAGCAGCAGCGACTCGGCTTCGCGCTGCACCGGTTCGACGGCGATATCGACGGCGACAGTGCCGCCGTCGAGCGTCATTTGCGCGCCGCTCGCCACAATCCGGCCACCGGCGTGGCGGGCCTGGAGGATCGCCGCACGGAGCTTTGGGCGCAGGCCGTCGCGCGCCATGGCCAGCAGGTCACGGCTGGCTTCGCCCGGCGCCACCCGAAGGTAGCGGTCAATCGCACCGAAGTGGAAGAGGCCCTCGTGGTTGCGGTTGATCAGCACAGAAGCCGGCGCATAAGTATCGATCAGTCGTCGCCGCGCCAAATCACCGAGCTCGGCGGCGGGCGCGGCGGCAGCTCGCAACGCCGCCGGCCTGGGCGCTCGCGGCTCCTGTCCGGCGCCGATCGGGAACCGGACCTCGCTCGGTCGGCTACCGCCGATCCGCCGGAACAACGGCATCTCCTCGGCGATTGGCTCGAAGCGGTGCGTCTGGCCGCCTGTCGTCTCGGAAACACCAAGAAACAGCACGCCGCCCTCGCGCAGCGCGAAATGGAACAACGATAGGGTCTGCTGCTGCGCCTCCGGTCGCAGGTAGATCAGCAGATTGCGGCAGGAGACCAGATCGAGACGCGAGAACGGCGCATCGGTGAGCACATCCTGGATCGTGAACACCACCGCCTCGCGTAGTTCCGGCTTCACGCGATAGCCGTGCGCCTCCCGGGTAAAAAAGCGTGCCAGCCGAGCCGGCGCCACATCGACCACGATCGACTCCGGATAGAGGCCGTTGCGTGCGAAGTTCACCGCATCCTCGTCGACGTCGGATGCGAAGATCTGCAGCTTTGCCTTCGCCTTGGTTGCCGCGGCTGCCTCGAGCAGGATCATGGCAATGGAATAGGCTTCCTCGCCGGTGCTGCAGGCGGGCACCCACACGCGCAGCGGCCGATCCGCTGCCTCGCCGCGCATCAGCTCGGGAACGACCCGCGCCGCCAACAGTTCGAACGCGTTCGGATCGCGGAAAAAGCTGGTGACGTGGATCAACAGATCCTTCGCCAGGCGTTTGAGCTCGTCGGGATCCTTGCGGAGCAACTCCAAATAGCGACCGCTGTCGGCGATGCGACTGATCGCCATCCGTCGCTCCAACCGGCGTAGCAGTGTGCCGGTCTTGTAAAAGGAAAATTCGTGCGTGCTCTGGGCGCGCAGCAGCGTGACAACCTGCTCCAGCAGTTCCGGCGCCTGCTCCAGCGGCACGAGCGGCTTTTGCCCGGTCGAGCGGCCGAGCGGTCGCTCGACCGTCAGCGCCGCCGGGATCTCCGCTATCGACAGCACCAGTTCCACCGCACCGGTCATGATCGCACTGCGCGGCATGCCGTCATACGCTGCCTCTTCGGGATCCTGGGCGATGACCAACCCGCCCTGCTGCTTGATCGCCTTGATCCCCTGGCTGCCGTCGCTGCCGTTGCCGGAAAGCACGGCACAGATCGCACGTTCGCCGCGGGCCTCCGCCAGCGAACGCAGGAAGAAGTCGAACGGCATCCTGGCGCCATGGCGCTCTCGCGGCTGGGACAGGTGGATAGCGCCGTCGCGGATCGCCAGATAGGCGCGCGGCGGCATCAGGTAGACATGGTTGCGTTCGATCGGCATCCCGTCCGCCGCCTGCACGACCTTCATCTGCGTATGGCCGGCGAGCAATTCGACCATCATGCTTTCGTGCGTCGGGTCGAGGTGCTGGATCAGCACGAAGGCCATGCCGCTGTCGGCCGGCAGGGCGATAAGCAGCTTCCGGAACCCCTCAAGCCCGCCTGAAGAGGCGCCCACGCCGACAATCGGAATCTTCGCGCGCCGCGACGTCGTGGCGCGCTTGGCGGCGGCCTTTGGCCGCTTTACTGCTTGCCCGACGACGGGCCGCTGGCGTTTGGTTGTGGCCATTCAAGCCTGCTTGCGTCCCAGCCTAAAGTTCCAGCCGGGGCCGGAATGGGCCAAAACGTGGACATCATAGCACATTTTCGCCCTGCCTGCGATGGTTTCGACCCCTGCTCGGCCAGCGCTCCAGCGACTGGTTCCGCCGAGCGGCCGGCTTCACATTTAGTGGGGATTGCGCGTCAACCATGACCTGTGACAAGCGCGCCGCCACCGGCTCTTCAAATCGCCAATTGCAGAGAGCTCACGATTTGGAATCTTCAACCTACGAGCATGAGCGAACGTCAGTGACTCGTGGTCGGCTGAAACGGCAAACAGCACCGCAATCTCGCGCTCCGGGGTCATTGCGCCATTGCTGACTCTTCCAATCTCATTTTTGGCTGGCCAGGCGGTGCAGCGGAGATTTTGGTCGTCCCGGATAATGCCCGGCGGCCATCAATCTGCATCGCCAGACGAAGGGTTTGCCGTCCGCGCGACAGGCGGGAGCGCACGGTGCCCACAGGCACCTTCATGAAGGTTGAAACCTCTTCATAGGTATATCCTTCGAGTCCGACCATCAGGACCGCCATACGCTGATTATCCGGAAGAGCATCGATCGACAACAGAAGGTTCTTGAGCTCGATCGTGTCGGTCTGCGTGGGCTGGAAAGAAATCTGCGGACTCTGCCGGTCAATGGACACCAGCCTTGGGCGCGATGCGCGGCGGCGCTTTTGATCAATTAACAGGTTGCGCATGACCGAGAATAACCACGCTCGCAGGTTGGTTCCGGGTTGGAAGAGATGGCCACGCTGAATGGCCCTCACCAGACAATCCTGAACTAGATCGTCAGCCTGGTCGCGACTGCCAAGTAACACCCAGGCGTATCGGCGAAGTTGTGGAATATTCTCGATAAGTTGAACAGCGATAGGGGCCATGGCACACCAAGACGAAATGGATAATTGGGTGATCCTGACAGAGCGTTCGTTGGTACGACGGTCTGCATCGGGTTAAGGGCTTACGAAACTTCGACAAGCTTCGGCTGATCCTGTCGACGGGATGCCTTGGCAACGCTTAGCCTACCGACGGGCGCCGCCACGGAGTAGGTTCGGAATCTACTCAGGCCGGGCGGCCGGAGATCGGCGGCGGCTCCCGCGGTCGAGCCCGATGAGTACATTCCGACGCTATCGCCGCCGGCCTGTCGTTTTCTAAAGTACGGCGAATGCCAATCTCGACCGAGTTGCCATCGAGAGGTCGCGTCATGTTGGAAATCACGACCAAGCCGAGCTTTGTTCTTGGCGAATTGCCCTATGCCGAGGACGCGCTTGCGCCGCTGATTTCCGCTGAAACCCTCTCGCTGCACCACGGCAAGCACCATGCCGGCTAGGTGGCCAGGTTGAACGAGCTCACCGACGGTACCCGTTACGCCGGCCAGCCGCTGGAGGCGATCGTCGTGAGCGCGGCCAAGTATGTACAGGCGAAGGCGATCTTCGACAACGCGGCGCAGAACTGGAATCATACTTTCTATTGGCACAGCATGCGCCCGGGTGGCGGCGGTCCGCCAGAAGGCCGGATCAAGAGCGCGCTGGACCGTGATTTCGGGGGCGAACGGCAAGTCCGTAACGCGCTTGCCAAGGCCGCCGTCGATCGGTTCGGCAGCGGCTGGATCTGGCTGGTAGCACGAAAGGATGGACGTCTCGAGATTACCTCCACGGGCAACGCCGAAACGCCGCTCGTCTGGGGCAAGGTGCCGCTCCTCGCGATCGACGTCTGGGAGCACGCCTATTACCTCGACTACCAGAACCGCCGCGTCGATTACGTGGCGGCTTGGCTCGACAAACTTATCGATTGGAAATTCGCCGATGAAAATCTTCGCTCGGTGGGGCGCAATTGACTCCTAAACGAAGAGCGAAGACCGGCCCGAGCGGCGTGGTTGAGATTTAGTTGGCCCAGTGGCGGAAGATATCATGCCAGTGCTTTCCGGTCATCCGCAGCTGGCTGCGAACCGAAAGAGCCTTAACCCAATCCACGGTAGCCGGTTTGTGATCGTGATCCGCCCAAGCGACAGGGCGATCCAGCATGGCCGCTCCGGCAGACCGCACGCCAGCCGAGAGGTCCTTTCATGCCGTTAGGCGAATCTTTGACTTGGCAGATTGTCTACACCCTTCGCGGCGTGATTGCCATGAAACTGGTCAAAGGCAGGACGAGTGCAATTAATGTGGCATGCGAAATCCTCGACGCTGGCGGAAAAATCTCCTGCGCTGAGTGCGCGGGAACCTTCGTGGTGCTGAGTGCCGCGCAACTGCATCAAATTTGGATGCAGCGAAATGCTGGCAGTTCTAGCTGAGGCCGCGCGGCGGGTCGCCGATGCGCCCGCTTCAGGCCGCGGAATACCGTAAGAATAATCGTGAGTATATTCCGAGGCTATTCGACTGTGTTTGGAAATTTTACTATGGGACAATTGGGCCTGAGGATGGCCAAAACCTACTTCTAGAGGGGTGTAACCTTGTGAATATTTACAAGATCCTTCCGAGCCTTGCCGTCGTCTTGCTGGTCGGCGCCTGCGCCGACATACCACCCAGTTTTGTCGTCGGCGCCGATCAGAAAACGGCGAAAGCGCTCGGCTCGGTGGCCGATCCGCATCAGCAGGCGCTGTTTGAGGGGTACAAGAAGAACGCAGACAGTGAGTACTTCCAAGGCAACTACCGTACGGCCAACCGGTACTATCTCAAGGCGATTTCCGTGTCGGACGGCCAGACTGTCGTCATGGAGGACCCGGCCTACTGGACCGCGCCAAGCGGCGTGCGCTCCCAGGGGCTACATAAGGCGGACCTTGACACGACCGTCGCCATGCGCGCCAATTTGCTGCCGTGGATCGAGGCAAACAAGCTCATCGACCCGCAGGCAGCGGCCGCGCAGCAATTGAAATTCGATTGCTGGATCGAGCAGATGTCCGAGCAGCAGTACGATCAAGCCGCGGAATGCGAACCCACCATGCAGGTGGCGGCGGTGCCGGCGCCACAGGCCGAAGTGGTGGCACCCTGCGTGCAAAATCCGGATGGCTACAATGAGAACGGCACCCTGTGTAAAGTCAGTGTCGTTAATTTCGGCTTCGACCGCTATGACCTGCTCCGCCCCGGGCAGGACAGTGTTGGCAACCAGAACGCGGCAGAACAATCGGCCTCGCTCGACCAGATCGTGCGCCAGGCGAAATCAATCAAGCCAGCCCGTATCGATGTGATTGGCCGCACCGATGCTTCCGGACCGGACGCATACAACTACGGCCTCTCCGATTGCCGGGCCCAGTCGGTGGTCGCCGAACTGAAGGCGCGTGGCCTGCCGGCGAGCGTGGAG
The DNA here is from genome assembly GCA_021776145.1 of Kiloniellaceae bacterium. GTDB lineage: Bacteria > Pseudomonadota > Alphaproteobacteria > Kiloniellales > Kiloniellaceae > JAJFGM01. The sequence goes on from JAJFGM010000230.1 coordinate 7,996, forward strand.
ACCCGAATCGTCCCCATGGGCAAGACCGGTCTGATCGTGCCAACCCTTGACGGTGTCCGGGAGCCGCAGAACCGGGTGGTGATGGTCGCCTACCATACAACCAGCGACGCCCCGTTGGCCGCGCAGCCAGATGCGGCACCCAAGCAGGATGTTTTCGGCTGCGGCACGTCGCTACGCCATCCGTTCCCGCCAATCCTTTAAACGGCCCCACCTGTCGCCTTCCGTGGGCGTGCCGGTTCGCCGGCACGCCCCACATTCATGCTGAGATCTAATCGCGTAAATCGACCAAAGCCAAGGCGGTCGCGGCAAAGAAAATCAGTCAGCTGCGCGGGGGCGAAAGCGGCCGGTGTGGGAATGGTGATTTCTCACTATCGAAATGAAAAGCGCGTTCCTGTCGAAGTGGAGTTCTACTCCTGTACCGTGATCAATTCCGACCCGCTCTAGTGGCGCGCTCTGTGCGGTGTTGAGCTGCCAAAACAAGGAACGGCCCATAAGTAGAATGCGGCGCCAAGGGCCATTGCCATTCAGGTCTTGATATTTTTGGAGCCTTCTTGCAGCAGCTCTCGATGTGTTGTGTTCGTTCAGTGTGATTCCGCCGGAATGAAAAAATTCGTTTAAATAAAATTCGACAATTACTTTGCAAATTCAATAATATTTTGCACTTTTTCAAATTCATTATTAGATAATAAATAATAATTATTACGCAATATAAATAATAGTGAAATATTTTACTGGACTGAATTATTAACATCATGAAATACTAGGAGAAGGAGAAAACGAATGAACAAGGCCTTTAGAACAGCGGCGGCGATCTTCACCCTGGCATCGGCTCTCGCGCTCGGCGCCTGCGCAGGAACCCAGACGAGGGAGAGCACCGGCGGGTACGTCGATAACACGGTAATCACCGCCAAGGTCAAGACGGCTATCCTGCAGGATCCGGCACTAGAGGTGATGCAGATCAAGGTCATCACCTACGACGATGTCGTTCAGCTGAGCGGCTTCGTCGACACGGCAGAGATAAAGGCACGCGCCGGCACGGTGGCGAGCCAAGTCGGCGGCGTCAGTTCGGTGAAAAACGATCTGGTGGTGAAGTAGACTGAAGCAGCGCCGGGTCTTCAACAAAGACCCGGACGTGCCGGCTTTTTTATGATCCGCTAAGCGGGTCCGGGGAACCTTCCATGGAAATGAGGCGTTTGATCGGGATTGCCGCCGTCGTCGGGTGCGGTCTGCTCGCACTGTTCGGAAACCGGAAATGACGCGCCGCACCCGCGCGATCTAATTGGGAGAATGTAATGAGTCTCGGAACCATCCTTATCATCGTGTTGCTGCTCATGCTGATCGGCGCGCTGCCGACCTGGCGGCATAGCAGAAATTGGGGCTATTTCCCGACCGGCGGATTGGGAATCGTCCTGCTTATCGTCCTTGTGCTGTTGCTGCTCGGGCGAATATAGAACGTCCCGCATACCATCGACGGCGCGTAGCCCCCGATCGTTTTGCCCTCAAGTGGGCGTTGTCGAGCATGCGCATACACTAATTGATCTACGGTCTCGCCATGCTGCTGTCCGCGAGCCTCGGCGCTCCTGCTGCCGCCGCCGAACTTGCTGCATCGGGGCGGCCTAATGTTGGGCGAAGGCCGCTGCCACCCCTGTTAATGTGACGAAGCCCCGTTGCGAGCCTTCTTTGTCTCCCCGCGGCCTGCCCTCATCCAGGCCCTTCGCGACGTCGAGGTTCATTAAGGAAAAGGCGGACCCTAAGGGTCCGCCTTCCCATCGCACAAATCTGCGGGTCTTTACTGAATCGACGTGGTCTCCAGCATGAAACGCCCCATGGGATTTTGGAAGAAATCCTTGACGTTGCTCCGCGACGCGTTGCGGAAGGGGCTGTAATAGAGGCCGAGCCAGTTGACATCCTCCTGAGCCATCCGCTGCAGGTCATGGTACATGCCCTTGCGGACATTTTCGTCGGTTTCGATCCTAGCGGCCGCCACCAGATCGTTGACCTTGGGGTTGTTGTAGCGCGTGTAGTAGGACAACACATCGGCATCCGAGCCATTCAGGACGAAGCCCGTCTTTTGGTCGGGATCGATGACGTCATTTGTCCAGTAGTTGGTGCTGAGGTCATAGGTGCCTTCGACAATGGTGTCCCAGGTCTGGCCGACCTCTTGCTTGACGATGTTGACGTTGACCCCGAGCTTGCCGAGTTGGTCTTGCACCAGCACGGCGATCTGTTCGTAGTTGGCATCACCGGCCTGCACGACGAAATCGAGGGAAAGGTCCTCGACGCCGGCGTCCTTCAGGAGTGCCGCGGCTTCTTCAAGGTTCTTGGAATAGAGGGGAGTCTCCGGGTTGTAGTACATGCCGCCGGCGGGAATGTAGGAATTGGCGGGCGTGCCATAGCCGAAGGTCACCGCCTTGATGATGGAGCCGACGTCAATGCCCTTGGCCAGCGCCTGACGGACGCGCGCGTCATCGAGCGGCTTGTGGCTGTGGTTGATCAGGATGTGGTCCATACGGCTGGAGGGATCGAGATTGACGTTGATGTTGGGGTCCGCGTCCAGCTCGGCGATCCGATTGAAAGGCACAAAAATCATGGCGTCGATCTCGGCGGCCTGAAACTGCAGGATCCGGGTGTTGTCGTTCGGAAGGTAGATCCACTCGACGCCGGCTAGTTTCGGCAGGCCGGTTTCCCAGTAGTTCTCGTTGGCTTCGAGGACGATGCGGTCGCCGCGACGCCATTCGGCGACGCGAAAGGCGCCAGCGCCGATGGGCTTTTCGGAGAAGCCTTCGTAGTCGCCCGTGACAGCCGATTCCGGCAGAATTGCCGCGGCAAAGAGCGCCAGGATGGATAGGAATGGCGTCGTCGGCTCCTTCAATGTGAAGGTGACCGTACGGTCGTCCGGCACCGCGATGTCGGAGATGACCGTGAACATCGACCCGAACACGGATCCCTCGCCATCGCGCAGGCGCTCGATGCTGAACTTGACATCGCTCGCCTTTAGCGCACTGCCGTCGCTGAACTTCAGGCCATCGCGCAGGGTGAATGTGTAGGTTGTGCCGTCGGCGGAAATCGTCCAACTCTCCGCCAGGTCCGGCTCGATCCCTGTCGCCTCGCGCGTGTTACGGACGAGCTGCGCGTTGATGTTGTTCAACACCCAGACATCGGCATTCTGGCTGACCATGATGGGGTCCATGAAAACGCTGTCCTGGTCACGCCCGATTTTGAGGACACCCTCGCCGGCTAGTGCCGATCCGCAGGCTATCGCGCTCGCGAGAACAAACCCGACGAGAGCTTTCCAAAAATTCATTTTGCTTGCCTCCCTTGTCTATATTTCCGACCGTATTCAGCCGATTGGGCCCCGATTGGCGGTGCTCCGGATCGATCATAGTCCAGGGAATATTAGATGCAATGCTGTTTGGCGTCCTCCATCCCCGCCGCCTAATGGCCGATTATTAAAGAGTTTTTGGTGTCGCGCCAGGTATCGCCGCGAGAAGACGGCGCGTGTAGGGTTCCCGCGGCTTGTGAAAGATGTCGTGGACGGAACCAGTCTCCACCAGCCGCCCATGCTCCATGACGGCAATGGTCTGACAAAGATGCCGCACGACGGTCAGGTCGTGGGAAATAAAAATTAATGTAAGGCCACGGGACTGGCGCAGCCGCATCAATAAATTGAGTATCTGCGCTTGTATCGTGACGTCCAAGGCGGAGGTCGGCTCATCGGCCAAGATCAGCAGAGGCTGAACCGCGAGAGCGCGGGCGATACCCACTCTCTGGCATTGACCGCCCGACAACTGGTGGGGACGGCGGCCCGCTAGATCGCCATCCAAACCAACCTCCGTCATGAGGCCGCGCACCCGATCCGTGACCTGATCCGGCGGACAGATTCCGTGCACCCGCAAAGGCTCGGCCAGGGTGGCGGCAACGGTCATTTTTGGGTTGAGAGAGGAAAGTGGGTCTTGAAAAATCATTTGCACCCGCCGCCGCCAGGTCGCCTGATCTGCCTCGTCCATATCTTGGAGACCCTTGCCGTCCAGTCGAATGCCGCCCCGGGTCGGGGCAATCAAGCCGATCACCGCGCGCGCCAGGGTGCTCTTGCCCGAGCCGCTCTCGCCAACCAGCCCCAGGGCCTCGCCACGGCGCAACGTCAGGCTCACGCCATCCACCGCCGCCAAATCGGTCGCCGGCTTGCGGGTCAGGAAATCGCCCAAACTGCGCCTCTGCGCGAAATTGATGCTGAGATTTTCGATCTCGAGATAGGCGGCCGCATCGCCGGCAACTTCGCGGGCTGGGGGAGGGGCGTCTGTTTGTCCATTGACTGGAAAGTAGCTGCCCGGCTCGACCATCGTTGGCTGGGAGCGCAACAGCTTGACCGTATAGGGATGGCGCGGTTGTGCGATTATTTCAGCGACCCCAGCCGTCTCGACGATCCGCCCCCGCTCCATCACCACGACACGGTCACAAAAATCGGCCACCAGACCCAGATCGTGGCTGATGAAGACGATCGATAGACCGTGCTGACGGCGTAGGTCTCGCAGCAGGTCGATGATCTGCGCCTGGACGGTTACATCCAAGGCCGTGGTCGGCTCGTCGGCAATGAGGACGGCGGGATCGCACGACAGCGCGCCGGCAATCATGGCGCGCTGGCGCATGCCCCCAGACAGCTCGTGAGGAAAGGCGTCGACCTGGCGCTCCGGCTGGCGAAAGCCAACTTCGGCAAGGAGCTCGATCGCGCGCTGACGAGCCGCCCGGGCATCGAGGCCACGGTGCAGCATTAGCCCGACGGCGATTTGCCGGCCGATCCGCATGACAGGGTCGAGATGGGTCATGGGATTCTGGAAAATCATGGCGATGCGACTGCCCCGAACGCGCGCCAAGGCGTCTTCCGGCAAATTCAAAAGGTCCTGTCCCTCGAATTTGACATTCCCCCGGGCGAT
>JAJFGM010000024.1 GCA_021776145.1 Kiloniellaceae bacterium
CTTTCAGTTTCTATACATCGTCAACGGCTGGGTGACGTTCGAGTACGAAGGATTGGGCGAACGGACCCTGCGCAAGGGCGATTGCGTCAATCAAAAACCCAAGATCAAGCATCGGGAAGTCGCGTGTTCGGACGACTTCGAGGTGCTGGAGCTGGTGGCGCCGGCGGACTTTGCAACGCACATGGTCGATGCGCCGGCTTGAGGCTCAGTAGTGGCCAACGCGCAGGCCGCCATCGACGGTGATGACCTGGCCCGAGACGTAGCGCGCGGCGTTGGAGGCGAGAAACAGAATAACGTCGGCGATGTCGTCGGGCTGGCCAACGCGGCCCAGGGGAATAATGCCGGCGGCTGCCTCGAGGCCAGCCTCGCCGAGGGAATTTTCTTCCGACAAGGTTTGGGCCGAGCGAACGTAACCCGGCGCAACGCCATTGACGCGGATGCCGTCGCGGGCGAGCTCGACGGCGAGGCCGCGCACCAAGCCGACGACCCCGTGCTTGGCGGCAGAATAGTGGACATGCTCGTCCCAGCCGTAGGCGACACCCATGATGGACGACAGACAAATGATGGACCCGGCACGGGCGGCGCGCATCTTGGGCGCGGCGGCACGGATGACGCGGATCATGCCCTTGAGATCGACGTCGAAGGTGTGGTCCCACTTCTCGTCGGTTAGCTGATCCAGCGGGACGCGATGGGCAATGCCGGCGTTGGCGACGATGCAGTCGAGCGCGCCGTAGTGGGCCTCAAGTGAGGCGACCAGCTCATCGGCCTGTTCTGTCGATGTAACATCGAGGGGCTGAAACTCGGCCAACCCGCCGTCTTGACTGATAGCGGCGGCAGTGGCGGCGCCGTCCTCCGTCAGCACGTCAGTAACGATGACGCGGTAGCCGTCGGCGGCAAAGGCCTTGGCGGTTGCCTGACCGATGCCGATGCCGGCGCCAGTGATAAGAACGGTTTTGGGGTTGTCAGCCATGTCGCCTCCTGGGTTCCGGGCAATAGTACAGGGGCGGACGGGCCGCCGCCACTTCGGCCGCTGAAACTTGACGCGGCCCTCGAGGTTTGGCCAGATGAAGGCCGCCGCCAATCAGTCGCCGGTGAAGCCAATGACGTATGACTTGTTGCGGGCGCATGGGCGCCGGATTCGCTGGGGTATGGTCGGCGGCGGGATCGATTCTCTTATCGGCGAAATCCATCGATACTGTGGGCGGGTAGACAACAGGTTCGATCTGGTGGCCGGGGCGATGTCGGTCGACCCGGACATCGCGCGGGAGACGGCGGCCCAGGCACTGATCGATCCGGAGCGCTGTTACACCGATTATCGCGACATGGCAGCACGCGAAGCAGCACGGGATGATGGCGTGGAAGTCGTGACGATCGCGACACCGCCGCATCTGCATGCGGATATCGCGATGCTGTTCATGGAGCACGGCATCGACGTGATCTGTGAAAAACCGATGACGCGCACGCTGGCCGAAGCCGAGGCGCTGGCGGCCGCCGTCGACGCGTCAGGCCGGCTGTTTGCACTGACCCACTGCTACACCGGCTATCCGATGGTGCGAGAAGCGCGGGCGCTGGTAAAGGCCGGAGAGATCGGTGATATCCGGCAGGTCGAATGCGACTTCGCGTCGGGCTCCTTCCTCGAAGAAGACCCGACCCGGGACAAGCGGCATTGGCGGTTCCGGCCTGAATTCATGGGGGTCGAGGCAATCGTCGGCGAGGTCGGGACCCACGCCTACAATATGGCGAACTTCGTGTCGGGACGGCTGCCGGTGGCAATCGCGGCGAACATGACCATCCTGACGCCCGGCCGGGAGACCCACGACGACGTGCAAATACTGACGAGATATGGCGACGGGGCCTTGGGCCGTGTCTGGCTGTCGTTCACCGCCGCAGGTAACGAGCATGGCCTGAGCTTCAGGATCTATGGGACGGCGGGGTCGGTTATCTGGCACCAGGAACAACCCGAGCGATTGGTCGTGCAGCATGCCGGGAAGCCAGCGGAAATCTTGACGCCGGGCCACCCAAGCCGCCTGACGCCGGAAGGTTTCCACGCGAGCCGCCTGCGCGAAGGACATCCAGAGGGATATGTGCTGGCGTTCGCCAACTTGTACCGTGATTTTGGCGATGCATTTTTCGCGCGCGCCCTCGGCCGTCAGGATGAACCCCGGTTGGGTCACTATCCGACCGTCGCGGATGGCGTCGAGACCATGCGGTTCTACGAAGCCGTTGCGGCGTCCAACCATGCCGGCACATGGACGGATCTGTGAAACGGCTGACCATCCCTGGGAGGGGCTTATGACCAATATCGCGATGCTCGGGGCAGGCTTCATCGGCCAAATGCATTCGCTGTCATTCAGCGGCGTGGCGCAATCACGGGAAGGACCGCACACGCCCGCGCACTTGATCGACCTGATTGAAACCGGATCGAGCCGGGACCTCGCCACCGAGGTCGCCCAGCGGTACGGCTGGCAGAACATCGTGTTGGACGATTGGGAAGGGCCGGCGACGCGTGGCGGCATCGACCTGTTCATCAACTCAGGACCCAACGACCTGCACGTAGAGCCGACGCTAGCGGCGGCAGCCGCCGGCAAG
>JAJFGM010000231.1 GCA_021776145.1 Kiloniellaceae bacterium
CGCCCTGCTCGCCAACCCGCGCCTTCTGCTCATGGATGAACCGCTGGCGGCGCTCGATCAACCCCGCAAGGACGAAATCCTGCCCTTTATCGAGCGCCTGCGCGACGAGTTCGCCACACCCATCGTTTATGTCAGCCACTCGATGCAGGAAATCGTCCGCCTCGCCGACACCCTGGTCTTGATGTCCGAAGGCCGGGTCGTGGCGGTCGGCGCCCTGGAAGAGCTAACCAGCCGCCTCGACCTACGGCCGCTGACCGGTCGGTACGAAGCCGGTGCCGTGCTTACGGCGCGTGTCGAGGCGCACATCCTCGATGACGGACTGACCCGCCTTTCGTTCGGTGGCGGTGAATTGCTGGTGCCCATCGTCGACCTGCCGCTGGGCCGAGAGTTACGCGTGCGTATTCGAGCTCGCGACGTTGCACTTGCTCTTCGGCCGCCGGTCGAAACGTCTTTCCTCAATGTCATCGCCTCGACGGTGGAGGACATCGGAACCGAGGATGGCCCGCAAGTCGACCTGCGGCTGAGGAGCGGCGACGCGGCCCTGTGGGCGCGTATCACGGCGCGTTCGCTGAAGGCGCTGGACTTGCGCCCGGGCACAGCGGTCTTTGCTTTGGTCAAGGCCGTCGCCATCGACCGCCAAAGCCTCGGCCGCGGGGCCCAGGGCCGCTTCATGCCGCAGACCGACGAAGCGGTGAAACCGAGTCAAGGCGATGGCGGGACGGAGTCGGAAAAAGTCGTCCGGTAAAGCAAGCGGCGCCGACCACCGTAGTCATTGACGGCGAAATGCAGCGTGGTGCGATTGTCCCAGACCGCCAGATCGCCCGCCGACCAGCGGAAACGGCAACAGAAATCCGGCCGCGTTGCATGCAGATAAAGACGTGCCAGAATTGGCGCGCTCTCGCTCGCCGACAGACCATCGAGGCGTAGGGTATAGATCGGATTGACGAACAGTGCCTTGCGGCCGCTGACCGGATGTACGCGCACGGCCGGATGGCGCCGCTCGCGATCGGCCTCGGGGTCGCCGCGTGCCATCTTGATCGAGGCACCGCTGCGGGTCTCGGACGGCGGCGCGTGCTTGACGCCGTAGGGCGCGCCCAAGTGAATGGCATCGCGTCCTTCGAGCAGGGATTTTAGATCCGCCGGCAGGGCCTCATAGGCGGCAATCTGGATGGACCAGACCGTATCGCCGCCGACCTCGGGAACCTCGACGGCATTGAGCAGCGAGCCGGCCGGCGGCTGTGGCAAAAAACTGAAATCGGAGTGCCAGTCGCCGCCGAAAACGCCGCCGCTGTTTTCATCTGCTTCCTTCAGGACCGCCACGACATCGGGATCATCGGGCATCGGCTCGACATAGGGCAGCCGCTGCAGCGGGCCGAAGATCCCGGTTACCGCCTTCTGCTGCGCCCTGTCCAGGCCCTGGCCGCGAAAGAACAGAACCTGATGCTGCCACAGCAAGCACCGTAGGTTCTCCGCCAGCGCCGGATTGATGGGTCGCGACAGATCGACACCATCGACTTCCGCGCCGATAAGACCTGTGACCGGTTTGACGCTGAGACTTCCCGTCATTGTCTTACCAATAACTTATCGCGTTTTCGAAAAGGCCCGAAAGCGCCTCGCGGCTAATGTCGCGCGGCGCGTTCTTGAGCAGTCGCCGCTGTGGAAAAGCGCCATTGGTCAAGGCATCGATATCGTCGCGGCCATAACCGACACCGCCGATGCCATTCGGCATGTCGGTCGTCTTCCTCAGGGCGATAATGCGGCCGCCGACGACTTCGCCGGCATCGTCGTTGCCGGCGCCGCGCACGTCCGCCCCGAGCCAATCGGCGGCTTCCATATGGCGCTCTGGGCAGGCTGGCGCCGTGAAACGGAAGACCGCCGGAGCGTTGACGATCACCGACATGCCATGCGGCACGATGGGTTCGCCCTGCGGATAGCCCGCCGGGCAGAAATCGCGCACCAGACCGGCAACCGAATAGGACATGCCGTGCGGCGCGTGACAGCCGGCATTGCCGAAGGCGATGCCGGCCAGGGTCGCCGCCCACATAAGCTGAGCACGCGCCTCGCGATCGCCGGCATCGGCGACGGCGCGTTCCAAATACAAACCAAGAAGTCGCAGGGCCTCGCGGCATCCCAGATCGCTCCAAGGGTTGGCGCCCTGGCTCATGGGCCGCAAACTCGGGAGGGCCGGCGCCTGGCGCCGGTTGTAGGGCCTGGCAGTATAGGATTCCAAGGCATGGCTCAGCACGTCGAACGCGCTGGCCGCCACGACATTGGCAGGCAAGCTGGCGGTAACCTCGGGATCGACCAGAGCCAGGGTCGGGCGCAGGTGCTTCGATACGATGCCGGTCTTTGCCTGCATCGAGAGCAGATCGAAGACCGCTATGCCGGTGCACTCGCTGCCGGTTCCCGAGGTCGTCGGGCAGGCAATGTGCGGTTTCAAGGGGCCGGGCGTCGCCGCGCCCGCTCCAATCGGCGCGTTGACGTAGGTAAGGAATTCTGCCGGATGGGTGGCATAGAGATTGGCCGCCTTGGCGGTATCGATCACCGAGCCGCCGCCGACCGAGATATAGCCGTCGACCTTGCTCTCGACGGCAAAGCGCGTCGCCGCCAGAAACGACTCGTCGGTCGGCTCGACGCGGACGTCGTCATATTCCACGCAATCCACCCCGGCGGCCTGCAAGGACCGCCGCACCTTCGCCACATGCTCCAGGCCAGCCAACTTCTTGTCGGTCATCAGCGCTATGCGTGAAATTCCAATGGACTTGGCGCGGTCGCCCGCCTCGGCCAGGCACCCGGCGCCAAAGGTTATCGAGGCGGTATCGACCGAGAACGCGGTGTCGCCATCATCGGTCGGGGCAAGGTAGTGACAGCAGGCCATTGTCGGTGTCTCCGTGTGTGTGACGCCGCGACGGGATTAGCTCGCCGTACCGCGCGCAAGAAGCCGCTGCAGCTGATCATAGAAGATTTCAACCGAGACGCAGAGCGTGATGGCGACAATGGCGAGAATTTGGATCGCCGTGATCTCTTGCTGCAGAATGAAAAATGCCAGGCCGGCAGCGATCACCGGCTTGAGAAAAAACAGGTAATTGGCACGGCCCATGTCGGCAACCGCGGACATGCCCCAGAGCCACAGCAGCATGGCAATCGTGGTATTCCAAATGCCGAGCGTAAGAACCGAAAGATAGGCTTGGGGTGGACGGTCGAACAGAGTTGCCGGATTGACCCAGATCCCCCAGGCCACGCCGACCACGACCCACAGGCCCGCCGCGCCGATGGAAAAGGTCAGGGTGGTCATGCGAATGGCGCCATAGGACTGGATCAGCGGGCGCACCAGAACGATGTAGAAGGCGCCGATGACCGCGCAGGCCAAAGCCATGAGAATGCCGGGCATGGCACCTCTGGATCCCGCCAGTTCTCCCACGTAGCCATCGGTGAGAAGCAGCACAACGCCGCAGAATGCGCCGATGCCGCTGACGATCTTCGGCGCCGAAATCGGGCCTTTGAAGATGAAATGATCAACGATGACGACAAGGATGGGCATGGTCGTCACCATCGTTGCGACCTGGGTCACCGTGGCGAAGTCGAGCGCCCAGTGAAAGGAAAGCTGACCCAGTGCCATGCCGCAAAGCGACAGCGCCACGACACGCGGTCCCCGTTCGCGCAGCGGCGTCAGCAGATCCCTCGTCTCGGCACGCAGACTGCAGACCGCCAAGAGGCCGATCGATCCGATGATGTAACGCCAGACCGAAACCTCGGGTCCCTTGAGACCCGACAGCACGGCGACGAACTCGCTGGAGGCATGGCCGCAGACGCCGATAAAGACGCAGGCATAGGCCACCAGAATCATGTTCCTGCTCATAGGGCCAGCCGCGCCATTCACCTGCTCTTCGCTATTGGCAGTGGGATCCAATTGGCGGGATCTTATGGGCGGCGGCTCAATCGCGCACCTGATAAATAGCGCCGCCGCCGCGCTCAAGCACTGTTACAGCTGTCGATGATCCCGTCCCGGACCGACACCATCTCCATCAGACCGTTCCAACAGGCCTGGTCTTGGTTCCGCCGGACAGTACTAGAGTGTTGCTTAAGAGGTCGCGGGCGCCTCGGTCAGCGGTTGCTCGTCAGGGGAGGTTGGCAGCAGCGAAACATCTAGCAGCCTCGCCAAGGCCGGCAAGGCGACTTCCCAGGAAGCATCGATAAGGACGTCATCGGGCAGCAACGTTTGTGCGTTGGGGTCGCGATTGATGAATATGACTCTGGCGCCCTGCAAACGGGCCCGCGTTACCAGTTCCGCGGCACTGTTGACGGCTAACTGGGTTCCCGCAACGACCACGACCGCGCAGCCTTCAATTGCTTGCAAGCTGCAGTGCCAAGCCCGTGACGGCAAGGGTTCGCCAAAGGCAATGACCGCCGGTTTCAACGGCTCGTTGCAGCTATGGCAACGCAAATCGTAACGCCGCCATAGCTCGACCGGCGGCCAGTCTGACGACCTGCCGCAGCCGGTGCAGCGAACACGATCGATGCGTCCGTGCAGTTCAATGACATTCTTGGACCCGGCCGCTTGGTGCAGGCGGTCAACATTTTGCGTCACAACCGTATCGATCCAGCCAGCTTGTTGCAGGCGTGCAAGAGCCACCTGCCCAACATTCGCTTCAACGGCCAGCGCCACTTGACGGAATTTGTTACAGGCTTCCCAGTAACGCCGGCGGCAACGCAACGAGTCGAGAAAGCGCTCCCAATCGTAGGCACCGCTGGGAATGCTGGGATCAAGCCAGGCACCGGAGACATAGTCCGGGATTCCCGAAGCTGTGCTCGCGCCCGCCCCGGTGATGAAGGCGACCTTGCCACCGTTCGCTCGGGCATCGCGGATAACCTCGGCGGCAAAGCCGATCCGCAGGTTGGTGACTGCACGACCTTCTTGGCGCCGAACGAGAATGAGAGCCCCCCAAACCGAAACAATCAAGGGCGTGAACAGTGACGGCAGGAGAGCGGCGAGCGGGCCGGCTTGCCACAAGATCCAGATGATCCATCCCAGTGCCGCAGCGAACATTCCGGCCCGCGCGCCAATGTTGGAGCCCGCGAGGAAACCAACATGAACCCCAAAACAGGCCGGGGCCACGACCAGACCCCAGAGCGAGACCGGTCCAATCAGGTTGCCGTCCGAAAAGAGCCCGGAAAGGCTCGCCGACACTGCCGCGGCGCCAACGGTCCACACCAAGGCACGGTGCGCGCGAAGTGCCAGGGCAGCGCAAACGCAGCCGATACTCGGTAAGGGCCCGACGCCCAGCCAGTCATTATATGGCGACAGAATCCAGATGTCCTCGCCGAGGAAGTAGTAGGCAAGGACGATACCATAAAGGACCAGAACCGCCGGCAAGGACAACAGCGGCAACCCGGCGGCAGCCAGGGGCCTGCGGATGATCTGTTCGACCGCCAGGCAGGCGACCACCGCAATCAGTATCAGTAGGATTGGCCAGCCGCCGGCCGGGACGAATCCCCCCCAGACCAAGCCCAGTATCGCTAAGTTGGGGACCGGCAACCCGGCACCCTTTTCAATGCTGTTCCAAGTATGGAACAGATAGGCAACCGCCGTGCCGATAAAAGCGCCAACTAAGGCCCCTACCGCGGCCCAGGGTGAATAGATCGCCGCCGCGAGCAACACCAGTGCGCCGCACGCCGCCCGGTCGCAGAAAGCGATCTGACCGAGGCCGGTGAAAATTACTCTTGGCCAGTATTTAAAGTGCAAATCCATCGGGCTTCAGGCGATTGGGCATGCGGTCGAGGACAAAGAAATCCCGCCAGCTCTCACGCTTGCGAATCAACTCCGGCCCGTCAGGCCCCAAAAGCACGGTAGCGGGGCGCGGCTGGATGAACTGCATCGACTGGGTATGACAATAGGCGCCGACATTGGAAACCACGACCGGGTCGCCGAGCTTGAGCGGCGGCAGCATCATATTTTCGCGAAGCACGTCGATCTGCATGCACAGGGGACCATAAATGCTTACGGACTCCAGCCCGGCCTCTTCTCCCGCTTCCTCGACCTGGTCGACTTGATGCTCGTACCAGTAAGCCGTGGGTACGAGATTGACGCCAGCGTCGACGATGACGGCCTTTCCCTGGTTGGGAATGGTCTTGGTGCTGACGACACTGCAAAACAACTGTACGGCGGAATCCACCAACGCCCGACCGGGCTCGAGAACAAGGGTCGGTTTCCCGCCAAACAGCTCTTTGGCCGCCAACAACTTGCCGAGGACGGCTTCGCCATAGGGGTGCAAAAGATTTCGCGCGCGGCGCTGGCTGGCCGGCAAGTCAAACTCGGGCTTGAGGCGATTGCCAGAGGGATAACCACCGCCGAGGTCGACCATGGTCGGCTCCAACCCGGCATTCCTGGCATGTTTAGCGAGATCTATGAGCACCTCGACGGCGCGGCCATAAACCTCTTGGTTCAATTGAAACGTGCCGCTGTGATTGTGCAGCAGTTCAAACTTTAGCGCTTTGTTGCGGCCTATGCGATCGAGCGCCTTTGCCGCCTCACCGCTTTCGTAGTTGAACCCAAACTTGTTCCAGGGCGAGGGACCGAACTTGAAATTGACGCGAATGCCGACACGGCAGGGTCGCCGTATGTGAACCGCCAGATCTTCGATCCGCTTGAGTTCGTCGAAGTTGTCAATATTGACGATCGCGCCGTCCTGCAGCGCCCATTCGAGCTCATCGTTGGCTTTGTAGGGGCCGTTGAAAATAACCCCGCTTGGGTCCACGCCGAGGGCCCGGGTAAGTTCGTACTCCGCGCCCGAGACGACTTCGGCCCAGGCACCTTCTGCATGCAGAATGGCACAGATGGCCGGCAGGTAGTTGGTCTTATAGGAATAGGCGACACGGGTATCGATCCCGGGCATGCTGAAGGCTGAATGAAACCCTTTGTAGAGCTGACGCAGCGCTTCTTCCGAGACGACGAACAGCGGCGACCCGAATTGGCCGAGCAGCTCGCGCACGTCGCAATTCTGCTGCAAGGCCGACTGGTCGCCGAAACTAACATCGGCGATCAGATGCTTGCTGACCGCCGTATAGGTTAGCGGATCAAGCCGCGGCGGTTGGTAGGGACTTAGCATCGTCATGGTAAAGAACTCCGCGCGTTGCCAAGGCGGCAAAGGCGCCTGGCGTGATGGAATAGTCGCGGCAACTGCGCATGAACAGCAGATCGCGTCGACGTTCTACGATTTTGGTCGTCTGGCCAAGGGCCGTTCGGACCGCCAGATTGGGATGATTGGGCCCGGCATCGGCAGTGAACCCGATCCAGGCCGTAAAACGGGGATTCACCTCGATCAGATGGAAGACCTCCGTCGTTTCATCGCGGATGAACTCGCCTTCGGCCGGGCCAGTCCAGTTCAGCGAAACGAGGAAATCGGCGAAGGCCCGCTCCAGTTCCGGCAGCTGCAAGTGGATCGCCGACCATGTGCTGCCCCGCTCACAAATACGCAATTTCTTGATGCTGAAACTATCCAGCGGCGTGTGACCTTGGTCAAAGACCGTGGCCACGGCAAATTTGTCACCACGAATGAATGGCTGGACCAGCGCTTCGTTGCAGCCTTTTTGGCGCAGCTGGGCCCAGGCGGCGCGCGCTTCCGTCGGGGTTTCGGCTGGAATGGCAAAGGACATCGGGCCCTTGATCACCGCAGGAAAACCGAGCTGCTCGACGGCCGCCGTAACTTCGTCGGCCGAGCGGCAGTGCCTCGTCTCGGGCATAACGAAAGAGCCCCAGTCAGGCTGCGCCAAGCGCGTAAAAAGTTCGACCTTCTCACGCCGTTCGAAATCGGCCAATTCTGGCAACAAGGTCCGAACGCCCATCGCTTCCAGATCCTTGCTGATTTCTATGTAGCGCGGAATTTCGCCGTCGAGGCAGGGAATGACGACATCGAAAGGGGATTCGGTGTAGATCTCCTTGAGGCGTTTCAACAGCTCCGCCGGGTCGCCGGTTGTCGGCATGCGATAACCGGCGTTGAAGAGGTCGCGGCGATACAGGCCGGAATCGAAATTGCCATAACCCAG
>JAJFGM010000232.1 GCA_021776145.1 Kiloniellaceae bacterium
CCGGGTCGGCGTCTTCACCCCGAAGATGACGCAGATGAAAGAGCTCGGCCCCGGCGCCATCGGTTTCATCACCGCCTCGATCAAGTCGGTGGCCGACTGTAAGGTCGGCGACACCCTGACCGAGGAAAAGCGTTTGGCGGCCGAGGCCCTGCCCGGCTTCGCGCCCTCGGTGCCGGTGGTTTTCTGCGGCCTCTTCCCGACCGACGCCGCCGACTACGAGGACCTGCGCGACAGCCTCGCCAAGCTGGCGCTCAACGACTCCTCCTTCCTCTTCGAGGCCGAGTCTTCGGCGGCCCTCGGCTTCGGCTTTCGCTGCGGTTTCCTGGGGTGATTGCACCTGGAGATCGTGCAGGAACGCCTCGAGCGCGAGTTCAATCTCGACTTGGTGACCACGGCGCCCTCGGTGGTCTACCGCATCCATCAAATCAAGGGCGAGACGCTGGAGTTGCACAACCCCACCGATATGCCCGACGTGATCAAGATCACCTCGATCGAGGAACCATGGATTCGGGCGACGATCCTGGTGCCCGATACCTACCTCGGTTCGGTGCTCAAGCTCTGCGAGGATCGCCGCGGCGAGCAGATCGACCTGACCTATGCCGGCGATCGCGCCATGGTGGTCTACAAGCTGCCGCTCAACGAGGTCGTCTTCGACTTCTACGACCGCTTGAAGTCGATCACCCGCGGCTATGCCAGTTTCGACTACCAACTCGACGGCTACCGCGAGAACAAGATGGTCAAGGTGAGCATCCTGGTGAACGGCGAAGCCGTCGACTCGCTCTCCATCATCGTCCATGAAGGCCAGGCCGAGGCGCGCGGCCGCGTGCTCTGCGAGCGGCTCAAGGAGCTGATCCCGCGGCAGCTCTTCAAGATCGCCATCCAGGCCGCCATCGGCGGCAAGGTCATCGCCCGCGAGACCGTCGCGGCGCTGCGCAAGGACGTCACCGCCAAGTGTTACGGCGGCGACGTCAGCCGCAAAAGAAAACTGCTCGACAAACAAAAGGCCGGCAAGAAGCGCATGCGCCAGATCGGCAATGTCGAGATCCCGCAGTCGGCCTTCCTGGCGGCCCTCAAGATGGGCGACGACTGAGCCTTTTTCGTCGGAGCGTTCGCGCGCGCCGCTTAGCGTTACCGCCGATCTCAGGGCAAGTCATGCTGGTCGCGCCACCGGGTTCGGAGGTCTTTACCTTCTCCCGGAAAGTGCTCATCGGTCGTCTGGCAAAACGAAATTCGGTCCAGTCGAAAATGCCGAAAATCGGCCCGCAGCTCACACCAGGCGCCAAGCACGACAACTTCAAGATAATAGAGGATGGCGAGCGGCTTGATGGTTCGGTCTGTGCTGCGATCTTGCGCGTCCGAGTAGGTAATCCGCAACTTTGTTTCCTCGCGGATGGCGCGTCGGACCGCGGCCAGCTCGGCTGAACCGGCCGGCGTCACGCCCCACCCCGAAACATAGAAGTGACCGTCCTCAAGGTCGCGCTCCATATGGTCGGGCAGGACCTCTGCGATCTTCGCGCTGACGCCGTTCGACGCGGCCTGCAAACCAACATCGCCGGTCCGCCGCAGAAGCGCCAAGCCGACGATGATGGCCTCGACTTCCTCGCTGGTTAACATGAGGGGCGGCAGATCGTATCCGGAACGCATGACATACCCGATGCCCGCCTCGCCCTCGATGGGCACGCGCATGGCCTGAAGCGCGGCAATGTCGCGGTAGACCGTGCGCTGCGTGACCTCGAGCGTTTCGGCCAGTTCGATTGAAGTGACCGGGCGGTCGGCCCGGCGCATGAACTGAATAATCTCGAACATCCGGTCTGATCGGCTCACGACGACCCTCCTTCGATCGACAATCAAATTTTACCCTAACACCACCCTACTGACACGCTGCTGTCAGTAGGGTGGTGTTACTATCGCCCAGCGTTAAGAAGACCCCCGTTGACAGGCCATTGAATGGCCAATGACTGGAACACCGCAATGACAGGAAATGCCTTGATCGAGCGTGGATTCGAGACCAACGCGATGGTAATGGAACCGCACTGGTTGGTCAGTTTTCTCGCCCCGAGTGAAGACGTTGACCGGATTTTCGAGCGCATCACAAAGGTCGCTCCGCTCAGACACGGCAAGACCGACAGGAATGCCTATCGCGCGCCAGGCGGAATGGAATATTACCGCCCGCTCGAGGGCACGCCGACCGGCGCGGAAGAGGCGGTCAGGAAACGGCCCGGTGTCGACGAGGTCCGACTGGTCATTCCACGCGACGACGCGGTGGCGGCCAAGGTCATTGAAGCGATCTATCAGGTGCACAGCTATTACGAGCCGGTGATTTACCTGCAAGAGGTGCTGCGCAGCCGCTGCAAGGGGTTGGACGATAGCGACAATCCCCACAGGTGGTGGAACACCACGGGCGACTGGAAGGCCGGGCCCGCCAACGTTGGCCAGCCCAACGTTGAGCAGGCCGATTTTGAGCAGACTGACGTTGAATAGCTCCCGAGCACTGGCCGGGATCATAGCCGGCGCGGTCGAGTTGGCGCGGCTATGATCGCGATGCCTTGAGGTCAGGGGCCTCCCGGCCCTCTTGAGCCGCCGCCGACGCCAAATCGAAGCGTTGCGCGGGCGAGCACTCCCGAACATCCCCCCTAAAGCCAATCATGTTTTGTCGGAACCACTCAGCCCGATGCTGTGAGCGGTTCCCCTATCCTATAAGCTCTTCCGCATGGCGCCAGAAAAGACCTCCATCCCCGCAAGATCGCCGGTGACCCTGCAAGCAGTCACGGCGGAAAGCGTTTGCGAAATCACCGCGCTTGAGGTGTCTCCCGCGCAGCGCGGCTTTGTCTCGCCGAACGCCGTCTCCATCGCCGAGGCCTATTTCGAGAAGGGCGCTTGGTTTCGCGCCCTCTGCGCCGGGGAAACACCAGTCGGCTTCGTCATGCTCTTCGACCCGACCCTGCCCGGCGCTTGCCTGAAAGACGACGACATAGAAAACGATCTCGTGCTGTGGCGCTTCATGATTGCCCACGGCCACCAGGGCCGAGGCTATGGCCGTCAGGCATTGGATCTGGTCCGCGCCCACGCGCGCAGCCGGCCCGGCATCGTCCGCCTGACCGCGACTTACGTACCCGGCCCGGGAGGGCCGGAAGGCTTTTACCTCAAGTACGGGTTCAGCAAGACCGGGCGCCTGCGCAACCACGACCGGGAAATCGAGATCTCGATCGTTCCCTGATCACAAAACTACGAACGCGAAAAAATGCGGGGGCAATTTCCATTCGATACATGGAAACGGCCCCCGCTTCCCCCGCCTAACTTGATGATGGCCCCTACTTGGTGATGATCTCTGGCCCCATGAGGCTGTTCGGCAGGAGGGTCGAAAGCGACGGGATGTAGGTCACCAGAATGAGGAAGACGAAGAGAATGCCAAGCCACGGCAGCGCCGCCCTGACGACATCGAGCATGGGCATGCGCGCCACCCCCGAGGTGACGAAGAGGTTCAGGCCCACCGGCGGCGTGATCATGCCGATTTCCATGTTGACGACCATGATGATGCCCAAGTGGATCGGATCGATGCCGAGCGAAATGGCGATGGGGAAGACCAGCGGCGCGACGATGACGATGAGCCCCGAGGGCTCCATGAACTGGCCGCCGATCAAAAGGATGACGTTGACGATGATGAGGAAGACCACCGGCCCGAAACCGGCATCGAGCATCGAGGCGGCAATGGACTGAGGGATCTGTTCCTCGGTCAGCACGTGCTTGAGGATCAGGGCGTTGGCGATGATGAACATCAGCATGATGCTGAGCTTACCGGCCTCCAGCAGCGTGCGTTTGGTGTCGGGGTGCCACAGCGTCGTCAGCCCGAGCCAGATCGTCCGCAGCGGTCCGCCGGCCGCGTCGCGATCCTTGAAGGGACCCATGTCGCGGTAGACGAAGTTGCTGATCAGGAAGGCATAGACGGCGGCGACGGCGGCGGCTTCGGTCGGCGTGAAGATGCCGCCGTAGATGCCGCCGAGGATGATGACGATGAGCAGCAGGCCCCAGGAGGCGTCGCGCGCCGATGTGACGATCTCGCCGAACCCGGCCCAAGGCTGTGCCGGCAGTTTCTTGACGCGCGCCGCGACATAGATGCCGACCATCAGCATGAGGCCGGCGAGAAGGCCGGGAATGACGCCGGCAAGGAACATGCGGCCGACCGAGACATCGACGGCGGCGGCATAGACCACCATGACGATCGACGGTGGGATGAGGATGCCGAGCGTTCCGGCGTTGCAGATGACCCCTGCGGCGAATTCCTTGGTGTAGCCGACCTCGCGCATGCCGGCGATGATGATGGTGCCGATGGCGACCACGGTCGCCGGCGACGAGCCGCTGAGGGCGGCAAAGAGCATGCAGGCGAAGACGCCGGCAATCGCCAGACCGCCGCGCAGGTGGCCGACACAGGCAATAGCGAAGCGAATGATGCGTCGCGCCACGCCGCCGGTCGACATGAAGGACGAGGCGAGGATGAAAAAGGGAATGGCCAGCAGCGTATAGTGGCCATCGAAGGCGGAGAACAGGGTTTGCGCGATCGAGGCCAGCGAGGCGTGCGAGTAAACCAGCAGGAAGAGG
>JAJFGM010000233.1 GCA_021776145.1 Kiloniellaceae bacterium
GCGCGACGCCGAGGCCTTGCTGATTGTCGAGCTCGACGGTCCCGAGGCAGAGGTCGAATATCTGATTCGCGAGGTCACGCAAATCGCCGAGCGGCACGGCGCCGCGACCAGCCGGGTCAGCGTCGACGAAGCCGAACGGCAGCGCTTCTGGGCCGGGCGCAAGGCCGCCTTTCCGGCCATCGGCCGCATCTCGCCGGACTACTACTGCATGGACGGGACCATTCCGCGCCGCCAATTGCCGTTGGTGCTGCGGCGCATGCGCGAGATGAGCGAGACTTATGGTCTTGCCGTCGCCAACGTCTTTCACGCCGGCGACGGCAACCTGCATCCGTTGATCATGTACGATGCGAACAATCCGGGCGAGCTGGAACGAGCCGAGGCCTTCGGCGCCGACATTCTGAAGCTCTGCGTCGAGGTCGGTGGCGTCTTGACCGGTGAACACGGGGTTGGCGTGGAAAAACGCGACCTCATGGGCGAAATGTTCTCGAAGATCGACCTGCAGCAGCAACAGCGTGTCAAATGCGCTTTCGATCCGCAGTCGCTGCTCAATCCCGGCAAGATGTTTCCCGAGCTGCAGCGCTGCGCCGAGTTGGGCCGCATGCACGTGAGCGGCGGCAAGCTGCCGTTCCCTGACCTGCCACGTTTCTAGGGGGCCGGGGCCGGTGAGCGCTATCCTGAAAGCAGAAACGCCGGACCAGGTGGTCGAGGCCTTGGCCTGGGCCGCCGCCGGAGAGGCGCCGTTGGAAGTCGTCGGGCGCGGCAGCAAGCGGGCACTCGGCCGGCCGTCACAGGCAGCCCATACACTGGATCTCGCGGCGCTGAGCGGCATCACGCTTTATGAGCCCGACGAACTGGTGCTGTCGGCGCGCGCCGGCACGCCCCTGGCCGAGATCGAGGCGGCGCTCGCGGAGTGCAACCAGATGCTGGCCTTCGAGCCGTCCGGCCTCGGCGGTCTGGCGGCGCCGGTGGGGGCCGCGGAAAAACCGGCCGAAGACGGGGCGGCGGAAACGGCGGCGGTGGGCAGTATCGGCGGCGCCCTGGCCTGCAACCTGGCGGGGCCGCGGCGCATCAAGGCTGGCGCGGCGCGAGATCATTTTCTTGGCTTCACGGCCGTTTCCGGGCGTGGCGAACGCTTTCAGTCCGGCGGCCGGGTGGTCAAGAACGTGACCGGCTACGACCTTATGAAACTGCTAGCCGGTTCCTACGGAACCCTGGCGGCGATGACCGACGTGACCGTCAAGGTGCTGCCAAGGCCGCAAAAGACCTATAGCGTTCTGGTCTTCGGCCTTGACGACGGCGCCGCTGTCGCGGCCATGACCGCGGCCTTGAACTCGCCGCACGAGGTCTCGGCGGCGGCACACTTGCCGGCGGCGGCGGCGGCGCGATCGAGCGTGCCCTACGTCGCCAAGGCGGGCGCCGCGGTGACCGCCCTGCGCCTCGAGGGGCCCGGACCGTCGGTGACCCACCGCGTTGCGGCGCTGCGTGTCCAATTGCAGGCTTTCGGTGTCAATGAAGAGCTGCACTCGGTGAATTCACTGCGCTTCTGGCGCGAGGTTCGCGACCTCGAGCTGATTGCCGCCGCGCCGGGCGAGGTCTTGTGGAAGGTCTCCCTGCCGCCCAGCCAGGCGGCGCGGATGACGACGGGTCTGCATGCCGCCGAGTGTCTGTTCGACTGGGGCGGCGGCTTGGTCTGGTTGGCCTTGCCGGCGGCGGACGACGGCGGCGCTGCGGCGCTGCGACGGGCGTTGGCCGAAAGCGGCGGGCATGCAACCCTGGTGCGCGCGCCGGAAGAACTGCGTGCCCGTATCGACGTCTTTCAATCCCAGGCGCCGGCGCTGGCCGCCCTGACGCAGCGCATCAAGGAGAGTTTCGATCCGCTGCACCTGCTCAATCCGGGCCGCATGTACGCGGGCGTGTGAGGCGGAGAATGCAGACCAACTTTTCTCTGGCACAACTGGCCGACGCGGATGTCGCGAATTGCGAAAAGATTCTGCGCGCCTGCGTCCACTGCGGCTTTTGCACGGCGACCTGTCCGACCTACGTGCTGCTCGGCGACGAGCTCGATTCGCCGCGCGGCCGTATTTACCTCATCAAGAACATGCTCGAAGAGGACAAGCCGGCGTCGCCGCGCGTGGTCAAGCACCTGGATCGCTGCCTGACTTGTTTGTCCTGCATGACCACCTGTCCCTCGGGCGTACACTACATGCATCTGGTCGACCACGCCCGCCGGCATATCGCCGAGACGTTCACCCGGCCGCTGCCCGAACGCCTGCTGCGTGGCCTCTTGGCCGTGGTCCTGGTGCGGCCCTGGCTGTTCCGTCTGTCCCTGCTTGGTGCCTGGTTGGCAACGCCGGTGCGGCGATTCCTGCCCGGCCGTCTCAAGGCCCTGGTCGCCAGCGCGCCGGCGCGGGTGCCGGCACCGAGCCACGTCGACCGGCCACAGGTCTTCGCGGCGGCGGGCCGGCGGCGTGCCCGTGTCGCCATCCTCAGCGGCTGCGCCCAGCAGGTTCTGGCGACCAGCATCAACGAAGCCACGGTGCGCCTTTTGACCCGCAACGGGGTCGAGGTCGTGGTTGCCAAGGGCGCCGGTTGCTGCGGCGCCCTGACCCATCACATGGGCCAGGAAGACGCCGCCCTTGCCTCGGCCAAGGCCAACATCGCGGCCTGGCACGGCGAATTTGAAGGCGCGGGTTTGGACGCGGTGGTGATCACCGCATCGGGCTGCGGCACGACGGTCAAGGACTATGGCTTCATGCTGCGCCAGGACCCGGCCTGGGCCGACAAGGCGGAGCGGATCTCGGGGCTGACCCGGGATATCACGGAATTCCTTAGCGACCTTGGTCAACTGGCCGGTGGCGCGGCGGGGCAGGGCGCTCCCGAGGCCTTGACCGTCGCCTACCAGTCGGCCTGTTCGATGCAGCACGGCCAGAAGATCACCCAGCTTCCCAAAGCATTGCTGAGCGCCGCCGGCTTCACCGTAAAGGAGGTCCCCGAAGGTCACCTCTGCTGCGGCTCGGCCGGGACCTACAGCATCCTTCAACCGGAACTCGCCGGCCGCCTCAGGGCGCGCAAGCTGGCCAACATCGAAAGCCTCAAGCCCGACGCCATCGCCAGCGGCAATATCGGCTGCATGGCCCACATCGGCGGCGCCACCGACGTCCCCATCGTGCATACGGTCGAGCTGCTCGACTGGGCCGGCGGCGGCCCGAAGCCGGCGGCGCTGGAGGGCTCGTGGATCTAACGCCCGGACAGCCCGGCGATCGCCAGTTTCTGTGTCTCGATGCCAGTTTCCCAGATCATCTCTGCTGTGCAGCGTCGCCACTTCTTGCGCGAAAACCGCCCCCAGGGTGCGGCGCGAACAGAGGCCCGCGGCCCGCGTTATTCCTCTGTTGTTGCCTCGTACATCTGGTAGTCCGAGGTTGTCGGCAACGCTATCATGTCGTCGTCAAACAGGGTGCAGTATTGTCCGCGTCCGGGGCTGTCGGCATAGGCATAAGAGAAATAGCGGCAACCGATCAGGGTGCATTTCTCCGCGCAATCTTCGATTGTTCCCGACCAGGGCAAAGACCCATCGTCATAGAGGTAGGGGCTGTTCGAGTATTGCTGCCCTATGTGCCGATAACCCGGCAAGGCTGTGCCGACGACTTTATCGGCTTTCCGGGATGGCAAGGCGCGCTTCTCCACACTCGGTTTCGCCGTGATGCCGAGAAAGTTCGGTACGGGGCGGTGCCGGAGGACCCTTTCGCGATCGCCTATTTGGCGTGATGTGCAAGGAATGCGAAGCGGTTTGTTGCAGTCCGCGTAGTCACCTTCCCGCGTTTGGTAGGTGGGGGTCGAACTGCTGGGCGGTTCGTAGTAGAGAAGTTGGCTGGATCCTGAGTTATCCAGATTAATCACGTCCAGGGCGTGAAAGTTGTGGCGAAAGAAACTGAACATTTGCCGCGCGCGCAAGCCGTGTGACGTCTTCCCGCCCTGGATCACCACGATATAGAGCCTTGTCGGGTCGCCGGTCATGCCGACGGCCGTGCGGGCGATAGGGTTTTCCGGAAGGTTGCTCGGATCCGGGGACGGCACATAGGCGCCATTCCGCATGATCATGAAACCGCCGACAGCCGCTTTCGGCTTTGCGTAGTCCTTGATTTCGGCATTCGCCACGATCTTGGCCGGCTTGCGGCTGTTTTCTGTTTTACTCAATGCGCCGATCAAGAGAGCGTCGAGCAAGTTTCCACCATCGCGGACGTCCGCCGCGGAAACTACCGACCCGGTCTCGTCCGACACGGCATACCCATGAATATTTGTGCAGGGATCGATGTGTGGAGACCTAAATCCCTGGCCGATATAGAACCAGTTGGCATTGATCATCAGCTGGTATTTTTTGTAGAGGGACTTCCAAACAGTCAACGGCAGAAGCGCGTGAGGCAGATTTTCGCTCGCGAAAGAGGCCTTGGTCTTATTGATCTCGGTGCAGGTCAAGCTTGCGTTATGATCGTCATTTCCATCGATGACCTGCGGGTTGATCAGTTGGCTGGCGGGTGTGCCCACTTCAACCCGCGTTAGATCGATTTGCGCCCAAAATCCATGAATGTCACTGACTGTCTCGCCGGCTTCCAGGTGAATCGTTTCCGGCAGTCGCATGACATGTATGGCCTTCTTCTGGTCCTTGTTTCTGCAGATTCCATGCTCGCAGGACCGTGGCACCAGCCTATGCTCAGGTTCCGGCGACGGATTGGAAGGCGACTCGTTCTTTTTTGACGGCCATGCGCAATTCGACCAGTCAAGGTCCTCGGCGGTGCAGTTGCGCTGTCGGGCAGCTGCCGGGTCGAGGCTGAAGATCAGAATCCCGCATAGCAAGGTCGTCAAGAGAGGGAGGTTCATCGCTCACTGGCTCCGCCATTGTTGGACACGGCCGGCCCTTTCCGTAGGTCAAAAGGATAGGGTCTGAATTGAGGTACGATTCGGCATGGTGGTAGGAACCTTTTGCGCGCAATAGTCCAGAGAACGCCGTTCACTATTGGCATCTCGAAAGAACGGGGATGTCTGGCGATCGGATTTCCGGGTTCCTTGAACAGGGAGCACGCTGCCTGGGCGGGAACGGTCTCGAGTTATCCTTCCATCAGCCCGGCGATCGCCAGCTTTTGTGTTTCGATGCCGCGTTCCCAGATCCTTTCTTTCCAGTCGTTGGCGTCCTGGTAGAAGGCGTCGCGGATCTGCGCCTTGATGTCACGGCCCTGCGGCGTCGATAGGTCGCCATGCAGGTGCAGCCAGTTGTCGGCGCGCAGCGCCAGCATGACCAGCTCTGTCGGCTGGGTGCCGTACTCCAGGGCGATGGAAGTCACCTCGCTGCGCGGCGTCGCCGCTTCCATGCCGATGACGTTGTGGCCGTGCAGTGGCACCGAGGTCGAGGTGCCCATGGCCGGTGATGTGAAGTCGTCGCCGTACCAATTCGCCGTGCGGTCCATGCCGGGCGAGCCGGGTGCGTGCGTGCAGATGCGTTCGCCGTGGCCGCGCGGTCCGAGCCCGGTGTGGTAGTCTATCACCGCCAGGCGCCGCGCCCCTGCCGCCTCTTGCGCGAAAACTGCCTCCAGGGTGCGGCGTGACCAGGTCGGCGCCACGCCGCCGTAAAAGATGCCGTCGGCGTGGCTGTATTGCCCGGCCGAAATCGCAGCCTGTAGCGCGACGGCCCCGTGTTCGTCGCTGAAAGCCTGCAAGGCCGCAGCCGTCTCGGCGATGGTCGCCTCGTCCCATCGCGCCGGGCAGATGACATCGGCCAGGGAGTCGTAAGCCGCGTTAACCGGCAGCGGCTTCGAGAAGTCGACGAAGTTACGGTTGAGGTCGACGTTGTCCTCGGTGACGCGGCGCAGCCAGGCGAAACCGTGCG
>JAJFGM010000234.1 GCA_021776145.1 Kiloniellaceae bacterium
GCCAGGACCTCCCGGCGCCGGTCTCAGCCCTGACGCTTCAGACAGCCGGCGCGGTCTTGGCTGGTCAGCAGGCCGCCGCCGGGTCCAGCGAGGAAAAAGAGGTCCTTTTCACAGCCCTCGACGGCGATCCACAGGCGGTAGTTGGCGAAGGGGCGGACGCCGAAGGCGAACTCGTCGCGGGTCGGCGGCGTGCTGACCGTCACCTTGCGGATCGCCTTGGGCGCGATGCCGGCCTCGGTTATGACGCCAAAGGCCTCGGCCATGGCACGGTCCTGAAACTCCTTGTCGCCGTAATCGTAGTCGCCGATGCGGCGCACCTCGACGTCTGCAAAATCCGTGGCCAGTCGGTCGGTCCCGGGATAGCCGCCCTGGCAGCCGGCGAGCAGAAGCGCCGCGGCGGCAACACCGCAGTGCTTGGCAAGGCGGCGCGTGGCGCCGCGCCCTCCCCGGCCGAACATTCCGCGGGCGGGCGTTTCACTATGGATCGCTGTGACAACAGGCATGGCAAGCCCCTTTGCTGTTTGCCCCGTATTCATATATGGGAAGCACTGGATAGATGGGAAGCGCCGGGCCCGGCTTAAAGCGTGGCGAATGCGCTTTTTCAAGTCACCGCGGCCAGCGGCTCGGGACTCGCTTCGACCGCCGTCGAAAGCTCGGTGGCGCTAATCCAGCCACCGCCGAGCAGGCGCGTGCCGTCATAGACGACCGCGGCCTGGCCCGGCGAGATGCCGTCCTGCGGCTCTTCCAGCGAAAGCGTGGCGCGCCCCTGCCCTGTTCCGTCGATGCGCGCCTTGGCCGGTTCGGCGACGGAACGCAGCTTGACCTCGACGGCGCGGCCCAACCCATCCATCGCGGCCTCGCCATCCAGCCAGTTCAGCTCCTTGACAAAAATTCGGTCGCGTCCAAGGGCGGCGCGCGGGCCGACAATCACCCGGTGGCGCGCCGCGTCGAGGCGGACGACATAGAGCGGCTCGCTTTCGCCGCCGAGGCCAAGGCCGCGGCGCTGGCCGACGGTGTAATTGACGATGCCCTGGTGGTGGCCCAGCTGACGGCCGTCGAGATGGCGAATCTCGCCGGCCTCGAGCGCCCCGGGACGGAGCCGCTCGACGACGCGGGCATAGGCCCCGTCGGGTACGAAACAGATGTCCTGGCTGTCGGGCTTGGCGGCGACGTCCAGGCCATGGCGCGCGGCCTCGGCGCGGACCCGCTCTTTCGGCAGGTCACCCAGGGGAAAGCGCAGGAAATCCAGCTGTTCGGCCGTCGTGGCGAAGAGGAAATAACTCTGGTCGCGGCGCAGGTCGGCGCCGCGGTGCAGCTCAGCGCCACCCGGCCCCATGACGCGGCGCACGTAGTGCCCGGTGGCCAGGGCCTCGGCGCCGAGATCGCGGGCCGTCGCCAGCAGATCCTTGAACTTGACCTCCTGGTTGCAGCGGACACAGGGGATCGGAGTCTCGCCGCGCAGATAGGCATCGGCAAAGTCCTGCATGACGCTGTCGTGGAAACGGCTTTCGTAATCCAGCACATAGTGCGGGATGGCCAGCCGCTCGGCGACCCGGCGCGCATCGTAGATATCCTGGCCGGCGCAACAGGCACCGGGCTTTTCCAGCGCCGCGCCGTGATCGTAAAGCTGCAGGGTGATGCCAATGACCTCATATCCCGCTTCCGCCAGCAGGGCCGCTGTCACCGAACTGTCGACACCGCCCGACATGGCGACGACGACGCGGGTCTCAGCGGGTGGCTTGGCAAAGCCCAGGGAATTGATCATGCTGCCCGCCTCGTTCATGTGGTCTCGCTCAACTCTCGCGGCGGTGTCTATCGATCCATTGGCCTGCCAGACCGCCGCGGTCCCGCCGGCATGCACGCGCAGCCGTGTGGCGACGAATATAGGAACAGCGCAAAAATACGCAAGCAGTGACCCCGTGCACGCATCTACTCGCAATTACCTGGCATTTCCCGCGAAGGCTCACGGCGAAGTGACTAGGCCTTGCTGGCCTGCCAGGAAAACATGCGCCAACCTGGCTGAAGTTCCTATATCCTTCGGCCTAGAAAAAAATAGTAGGGCAGACTGAACAGCTTTTGCAGGAGACGAAATCCGTGACCAACCCCACTCGCCCGAGTTTGCTTCGGAAACATCATACGTGCCTGGGCCTCGCCGCACTGCTGCTCGTCAGCGTCGGCCTTCTCTTCCCGCTGGCCGCCGCTGAACTGCAGGTGCTCCCGGGTTGGCAGGTACAGAAAACGGCACACAGTTACAAGGACCTGGCGGCACGCCTCTATAGCGCCGTGAAGGCCAACAAGATGGGCCTGGTGAGCCGCGCCAGCGCCACCGACGGTGCCAAGAAGATGCTCAACAAGACGATCCCCGGCAATATGGTCATCGGCGTCTACCGGCCCGATTTCGCCGTGCGCATGCTGGAGGCGAGCCTCGCCGCCGGCATCGAGGCGCCGATTCGCTTCTACATCACCGAAAACAGCGACGGCACTGCCAGCCTCAGCTACAAGACGCCGAGCGCCGTTTTCGCCCCCTATGACGACGGCGGTCAAGCGTTGGACGACCTGGCCAAGGAACTTGATGCCATCTTCGCCAAGATCGCGGCAGAGACCACGGCGCGCTAGAGCAATATCCGATCAGGTTGAACCACAAAGATTCAACCTGATCGGATCAAAATTGCTCTCCACATTAACGAGTTAGAGCAAGCAGGCTGAATTCCTTGAATTCCTGCGCACGCCGATCCCTAGGGGCCTGTCCCCCAGGGCCAAGCTATCAGTCGATCAGCAGGTTGGGGGTTTCCTTCGGCAGCGCAACGACGAGACCGTCGAGTTCGTCGCTCATGACGATCTGACAGCCCAGGCGCGAAGTCTCTTGCAGGCCGAAGGCCAGATCGAGCATGTCCTCTTCGTCCTCGGACATATCCGAGAGGCGGTCGAACCACTCGCCCTGAACGATGACGTGACAGGTGGCACAGGCCAGCGACCCCTCGCAGGCGCCCTCGATGTCGACGCCGAACTTATGGGCGACCTCCATCACCGAAAGGCCGTTGGGAGCGTCGACCTCCTTGCGGTTTCCATCCTTTTCGATGAACGTCATCTTCGGCATGCCGCCACGCTCCTGTTTTCCCTTGCGGCCACGGCCCGGCTAAAGGCCGCGCGGCCGGATTCTGAATTCTTGCCAGCGACCGCCCGCCAGCCTCGTGCGGATCATGTCTTGTCGGCGGGGCCTTCGCGCAGTTGTGTCACCCGCGCCGCGATCACCTCGATGGCGCGCTCGATCTCGGCGGCGGTGGTAAATCGTCCGATGCCAATACGCAAGCTCGAACGTGCCCGAATTGTGTCGAGCCCCAAGGCCCGCAAGACGTAAGAGGGTTCAACCGTCGCCGACGTACAGGCCGAACCGGTCGAGACCGCGAGTTCGGGCATGGCGCGCACCAGATCCTCGCTATCGATGCCCTCGAAGGCCAAGTTGAGGCAGCCGGGGATGCGCCTGTCGGCATCACCGTTGAGGTTGACACCCTGGAGCCGGCGCGCCAGGCCCCGGCGCAATTGGGCGTTCAATTCGCCCAGGCGCTCCGCCTCGTCGGCCATCTCCTCGCGGGCCAGGGCACAGGCGGAACCGAGGCCGACGCAGAGCATGGGCGGCAGGGTGCCGGACCGCAGGCCGCGTTCCTGCCCGCCGCCATCGAACAGCGGTTCCAGCCGCACCCTTGGCCGACGCCGTACGTAGAGGGCCCCGATACCCTTGGGGCCGTAAATCTTGTGGCCGGAAATGCTCAAGAGATCGATCTTCATGGCTTCGACGTCGAGCGGGATCTTGCCGACGGCCTGGGCCGCGTCACTGTGGAAGTAGGCGCCCTTGGCCCGGCAAAGGGCGCCGATCTCGGCCAGCGGCTGAATGACGCCGATTTCGTTGTTCACCGCCATGATCGAGACCAGCGCCGTCGGTTCTTCCAAGGCCGCCTCGAGGGCGACCAGATCGACAAGGCCACCGTCGTCGACCGGCAGCACCGTCACCTTGATACCCTCGTCTTCCAGGCGATGGCAGGACTCCAGCACACATTTGTGCTCGCTGACGGCTGTGATGACGTGCGGCTTGGCCTCGCGGTGAAAGCGCGCCGCACCCTTGATGGCCAGGTTGTTGGCCTCGGTCGCGCCGGAGGTGAAGACGATCTCGCGCGGCTCGGCGCCGATCAATTGGGCAATCTGTCCGCGCGCCGTCTCGACCGCCTCTTCCGCCTCCCAGCCGAAAGCGTGATTGACGGAATGCGGGTTGCCGAATTTCTCGCTGAAATAGGGCAGCAGTGCCTCGACCACGCGCGGATCGGCTGGCGTCGTCGCCTGATAGTCGAAATAGACCGGCCTCGGCCCAAGGTTGGCTGCGCCGCCACGGGCCGCGGCATCTTTGGCCAAGGTGTCATGCACGCTCATCTGCCACTGGCCTCCAAAAGGCGTTCCCTCGGTGGCATTTTCGCAGCTGGGCGCATTTTTCGACGCGTCATGGTTTAGGCCGCCCGGCTGCGCTGGTAAAGCGGCAGCCAAGCCGCGAGGAAAGCTTCGAGATCTGCGCGGCGGCTGCGCCAGCCGAAACTGACGCGGATCGCCGACTCGGCCAGGGCCGGTGTCGCGCCCATGGCGGCCAGGACGTGCGAGGGCTGTACCTTGCCGGACGAACAGGCGGCGCCGGCGCTGACCGCGACCCCGGCGAGGTCGAGGGCCATGACCTGGGTCTCGGCACGCAATTGCGGCAGCGCGATGCAACTGGTGTTGGGCAGCCGTGGCGCCGCGGAACCAAAGACGACCGCCTCGGGCGCCGCCGCCGCGACGCGCGCTTCCAGCTCGTCGCGCCAGACCGCCAGTTCGTCAGCGCGTTGCAGGTCTTCGATGGCGGCCCGCGCGGCGGCGCCAAAGCCGGCAATGCCCGGCAGGTTCTCGGTCCCGGCACGGCGCGAACGCTCCTGGCCGCCGCCGCGCTGGCCAGCGGCGACGTCGAGGCCCGGCCGCAGGATCAGGGCGCCAGTGCCCTGCGGCCCCCCCAGCTTATGCGCCGAAAGGCTCATCAGATCGACGCCCAGGGCGGCGAAATCGAGGGCGATCTTGCCCGCCGCCTGAACCGCGTCGCAATGCACCAGCGCGCCGGCCGCGTGGGCCAGTTCGACCACTTCGGCCAGGGGCTGGATTACGCCGGTTTCGTTGTTGGCCAGCATCACGGACACCAGGGTTCCGGCACCTTCGGACCCGACCCCATTCGAATCAACGTCCGCATCCAGCGCGCCCCTCAAGGCCGCCAGGTCGATCCGGCCGTCAGCGCATAGAGGCAGGCGCTCGGCGCGTGGATCGACGGCCAGCACCGACTCGTGCTCGCCAGCCGAAACCAGCAGCCGGCGCCGGCCGCAGCCGGTCAGCGCCAGGGTATTGGCCTCGGTGCCGCCGGATGTGAAAACAAGATCCCGGGGCCGCGCCCCGGCAAGCCGCGCGACGGCCTGACGCGCCGCTTCCAGGCGCTGTCGGGCGGCGCGCCCGAAGCCATGCACCGACGAGGCATTGCCGCATTCCGTCAGCGCTTCGGCAACAGCAGTGGCGGCTTCCGGCCGCACCGGCGCCGTCGCGTTGTAATCAAGGTAAACGCCGGGCTGCATATTGTCCTGGTCTCTACATTGCCTGTTGGCGCGGCAGGTGCGCCGCCTTCAGCGGGGGAGTCAGTTAGCCGCTCGGCCTTCGCCGCCGGGCTCGGCCTCGTCCGCTTCGTCGGCCTCGTCCCTGGTCGCCGCCGGCATTTTGGGCATTTCCGCGGCGAGATGCGCCTCGAAGGTCGCGCGGGGGTCATGGGTGACCAGGCCGCTGGAGCCGAGAATGCGTCGGCCCACCACGTCCGCAACTGTAACCGACGAGAGATAGAGATATATCTGGTTGCCCAGTTCTTCCCACAGATCGTGGGCCAAGCAGCGCGTTTTATTGCCGCGGCAGCCGACGGGTTGGCCGGGCATGCAGCGGGTCGCGCGGATCGGCTCGTCGACGGCGAGGATGATATCGGAGATTCGTGTCTCTTCCGCGGTGTGGGCCAGCAGATAGCCGCCGCCCGGACCGCGCACCGAGCGAACCAGGTCGCCGCGCCGCAGCTTGGCGAAGAGCTGCTCCAGATAGGACAGGGAGATCTCCTGGCGCTCGGCGATGTCGGCCAGGGAAACCGGTTTTTCCGACGCACAGGAAGCCAGATCGACCATCGCCATTACCGCGTAACGTCCCTTTGTGCTGAGCTTCACTCTATCTCTCTCCTCTTTGTTGGTGACCGCCGGTTCCCGCCTTCACGATTGAACACGCCCTGGGTGGACCTTGCCCGGCTGAGAGTGCTGTGTAAGACGTCGACTTTTCCCGCTGTGTTACGGCCTTCCGCCTGTGTTCGGGCTTTCAGCATTCCCCTTTCGGGCTTTCGCCAGACTCAGCATTGCTACCCTTAACCTTGACCGTCCGGCCGACACTGGCGGCACCCTCGGGCGCCGCGCTGGCGCCGACACCCGCCAAACCCTCGCCGCCGTTCTCCAGGGAGTTCACCCGGGCGCGCAGCGTTTGGACCTCATCGAGCAAGCCCTCAATGGCGCGGGCGATGGGGTCGGGAATATCGCCGGTCGGCGTGCCATAGGCCATGAAAGGTTGGCTTTCGGTGGATTTCTGCGTGCGCCGCTGCACGATTTTAGCCGGATTGCCGACCACCGTGGCCGCGTCGGGCACTTCCTTGGTGACCACCGCGTTGGCGCCTACACGGGCACAGCGGCCGACGGTAATGGGCCCCAGAATCTGGGCGCCGGAGCCGACGATGACCCGGTCGCCGAGCGTCGGGTGGCGTTTCTGGTTTCTCTGGCTTTCGCTGTCCACGCTCGGCGCCACGCCGCCCAAGGTAACTCCTTGATAAAGCGTCACATGATCGCCGATTTCGGCGCTTTCGCCGATCACCACGCCCATGCCGTGGTCGATGAAGAGATCCTTGCCGATGCGGGCCCCGGGATGGATCTCGATCCCCGTCAGCCAGCGCCCGACTTGCGACAGCCAACGTCCGAACAGATGCCAATCGCGGCGCCACACAGCGCTCGACAGGCGATACATCAGGATTGCCTGGAAACCGGGATAACAAAGCACTACTTCTATGCGTGATCGGGCCGCGGGATCGCGAAGCATCATCGAATCGATTTCATCGCGCAGAGACTTGAACATGGCTTCGTCCCTTGTGTTATGATCCGGCCCCTTTCAGGCCTGTCGTCTCGGTGCCGCCGAACTGCTACCAAGCTGCTCGAAAGCGCCTTTTACGAGAACCTGATATAGTTAGTCCGACTAAAATGGTCAAGATAGCGACTGGGCGAACAGCGGTTGCGATACGGCATTTGGCCGGTCGAATCCCTGGAAAGACCGAGTAATTTAGTCGGATAAACTGCAAACCGTCGTCCCGGCCACGGGCGATCGGCTCCGGACGGTTTCCGCACGGCGGAATAAAAAAAAGGAAAAGAAAAAGCCATGCCTGACGTGATCTTTAATGGACCCGAGGGGCGTCTCGAAGGCCGTTATCAGCACAGCAAGACCCCAAACGCGCCGATCGCGGTCATGCTGCACCCGCATCCGCAACACAGCGGCACGATGAACAACAAGGTGGTCTACAGGCTTTATCACACCTTCGTGCGTCAGGGATTTTCCGTGCTGCGTTTCAATTTTCGCGGCGTCGGCCGCTCACAGGGGGTATTCGACCGTGGCGAAGGCGAATTGTCGGACGCCGCGTCGGCCCTGGACTGGTTGCAATCCTTCAACGAAAACGCCTCGGCCTGCTGGATCGCCGGCTTTTCATTCGGGGCCTGGATCGGCATGCAACTGCTGATGCGCCGGCCCGAAATCAACGGCTTCATCTCGATCGCGCCGCCGGCCAACATGTTCGACTTTTCCTTCCTGGCGCCCTGTCCCTCCTCCGGCCTGGTGCTGCACGGCGACAAGGACAGCGTCGTCCCGGAACCTTCGGTGAGCAAGCTGGTCGACAAGCTGCGCACGCAGCGCGGCATCGAGATCGACTACCGGCTGATCCCCGGTGCCGACCACTTCTTCAACCAGCAGCTCGACGAGATCAACGGCCACGTCGAGGAGTACCTGACCAAGGCGCTGTCACTGCAGTCCGCGGCTTCAGCCTGAGTGGACCAAACCGCAGGCGGCTAGTGGCTCGAGACAGAGATCACCAGGACATCAGGGGCCGCGGCGGCAACCGCGGCCCCTAATTCATGCGTTTGCCGATAACAGCCTTTCAGTATCCCGGCCGAATGGCCGTCATCGCGCCGCCCTGGCCCCGCATTCAAACAGCACCCCGCCGTTGATCGGCGCCGATACGCCGGTTGTCGTCGGCAGCGACAGCGGCAGGCCGCGCCGCGAACGCGCCGCCAGAAAGGCGAAGGCCTGGGCTTCCAGGGCATCGCCGTTCCAGCCGACAGATTCCACGGCTTCGACCGCGACCGGCAGGCGCTGCGCCATGGCCGCCATCAGGACCGGGTTGAGGCGGCCGCCGCCGGTCACCAGCCAGCGCTTCGGCGGCGCCGGAAAGTGATCTCCGGCGCGCGCCACCGCGGCCGCGGTGAAGGCCGTCAAGGTGGCGGCGCCGTCGGCCGGCGACAATCCAGCCACCGGACTGGCATCGAAATGGTCGCGGTCCAGCGATTTCGGTGGCGTCAGGGCAAAATAGGGGTTGTCGAGCAGGGCCGCCAAGGCTGCCTCGTCGACCCGGCCCTGGCGCGCCAGGGCTCCGTCGCGGTCCAGAGGCGCGCCACTGCAATGCTCCATCCAGTCGTTCAGCAGGGCATTGCCGGGGCCGGTATCGAACGCCAGGATCCCGGTCTCGCCGGCCCCCGGCACGCCGCTGCCGTCGTCCCGATCCGCGGCGATCCAGGTCACATTGCCGACTCCGCCAAGGTTGAGCACCGCCAGCGGCCGTTCCAGCCGCGACGCCAAGGCGGCATGGAACAGCGGGGCCAGCGGCGCACCCTCGCCGCCGGCGGCGACGTCATTGCTGCGAAAATCGGCGACGACGTCGATCCCGGTCTCGGCGGCCAGCAAGGCGCCGTCGCCGATCTGGCGGGTACGGCCCTGGCGCGGCGCATGCCAGATCGTATGGCCGTGAAAGCCGATGACGTCGATTTCGCGCGGTTCCATTCCGGCCTCGTGCAACAGGCGGCGTACGGCTTCGGCGTGCAACAGGGTCAGTTCCTGGGCCACCGCCGCGACCGGGCCGGTTTCGCCGAGCACGCCGCGCAGGCGCTCGCGAAAAGCGGGATCGTAGGGCGCGCTATGGAAAGCCCCGATGGCGCTGACCTCGACGCCGTCGCTGCGAATGAGGGCGGCATCGATACCATCCAGCGAAGTGCCGCTCATCAGCCCCAAGACCCAGGGTTGCATTGGTGTCGCCATGCGCTAAGCCGTCTATGCTGATTGTGGTCCGGAGAGCTTGCGTAAATCCAAGGAGGCTGGCCCAGGGGGCAGATTGTGGAAGGGAGGCGATTGTGATAGACGGGCGCTGCCGCCGCAAGGGGGGTAACCGCGGCCCGCTTATGGCCGTGACACGCGTGGATTTTAGGGCTTCGATGCCATGACCGACGTCTCATCCGAATTTCTCCGCATTATAACTGAACGCGGTTACCTGCATCAGTGCACCGATCTGGAAGGTCTCGACCAAAAGGCCCGTGAGACGCGGATCCTCGCCTACATCGGCTACGACTGCACGGCCGATTCCCTGCACGTCGGCAACCTCGTCTCGATCATGATGCTGCGTCAGCTGCAGCGCTGCGGCCACAAGCCCATCGTGCTCATGGGCGGCGGCACCACCAAGGTCGGCGACCCCTCCGGCAAGGACGAGGCGCGCCAGCTCTTAAGCGACGCCGACATCGCCGGAAACATGGCCAAGATCAAGGCCATCTTCGCCCAATTCCTCGACTTCGGCGACGGCCCAGGCGATGCCGTGATGGTCAACAATGCCGACTGGCTGGAGCAACTCAACTACATCGAATTCCTGCGCGACTACGGCCGTCATTTCTCGGTCAACCGCATGCTCAGCTTCGACTCCGTCAAGCTGCGCCTCGACCGCGAACAGCCCCTCACCTTCCTGGAATTCAACTACATGATCCTCCAGGCTTATGATTTCCTCGAGCTGGCACGGCGCCACGACTGCTGTTTGCAGATGGGCGGTTCGGACCAGTGGGGCAACATCGTCAACGGCGTCGAGCTCGGCCGGCGGGTCGAGCAGCGCAGCCTTTTCGGCCTGACCACGCCGCTGATCACCAGCGCCTCGGGCGCCAAGATGGGCAAGACCGCGTCCGGTGCCATCTGGCTCAACGAGGCGCGGCTCTCGGCCTACGACTATTGGCAGTACTGGCGCAACACCGAAGACGCCGACGTCGGCCGCTTCCTGCGCATCTTCACCGAACTGCCGCTGAACGAGGTGGCGCGCCTGGAAGCACTCGGCGGCGCCGAGATCAACGAGGCCAAGAAAGTCCTGGCCTTCGAGGCGACGAAACTCTGCCGCGGCGCCGAAGCCGCCGCCACGGCGGCCGAAACGGCCCGCCAGACCTTCGAGGAGGGCCGCACCGCCGCCGATCTGCCGAGCATCGAAGTGCCGCGCGATGAACTGGCCGCCGGCGCGCCGGCGTTCGAACTGTTCTGCCGGGCCGGCTTGACCGCGAGCAACGGCGAGGCACGGCGCCTTATCAAGGGTGGCGGCGCCCGCCTCAACGATCGGAAGATCGATGACGAAACACGTCAGATCAGTCTCGACGACCTTGGCGACGGCAGCGTCATCAAGTTGTCGGCCGGAAAGAAAAAACACGTCCTGGTGCGGCCGGTCTGAAGCGCCGCTCGGTAGCTAGAGGCTCGACACAGACAAAGGAAAAAAATGTTCTACGAGACCAAGGACCACCACGGCCTGAAGCACAACCCCTTCAAGGCACTCGTGGCGCCGCGGCCGATCGGCTGGATAAGCAGTCAGGATACCGAGGGCCGGGTTAACCTGGCGCCCTACAGCTTTTTCAACGCCATGGCCTCCGACCCGCCCGTCGTCGCCTTTGGCTGCAATGGCCGTCACATGGCCGGCGGCGTCAAGGACAGCCTGGCCAATATCGAAGCCACCGGCGAGTTCGTCTGCAACATCGTCACCTACGAGCTGCGCGAGGCGATGAACATGACCTCGACATCGGCGCCGCGTGACGTGGACGAGTTCGAAGTCGCCGGCCTCACCGCCGCGCCGTCGCACCTGGTCAAACCGCCACGCGTCGGCGAAAGCCCGGTGCACCTGGAATGCCGTTACCTGCAGACCGTGAACCTGCCGAGCGACAACCCCGCCGATCCCAACAATGTCGTCTTCGGCCAGGTCGTCGGCATCCACATCGACGACGCCATCATCAAGGACGGAATGATCTACTGGCCGTCGTTTCACCAGGTCGCGCGCTTGGGTTACATGGACTACACCGTGGTCGAAAAGGTCTTCGCCATGGATCGGCCGAGCTGGCCGCCGGCGGGATAGGTCTTCAATGACGCGGACGGCGCAATTGATGTCTCCAGCCAGCGTTGCCGTGAGGGCCTGTCGAAAGCGCCGCTTGGTTCGGACCTGCCCCTCTAAATAATAGACGTCTGCGTGCTCATGAAGGGCCCTGGCGACGCGGCGCGGGATGCGGCGCTGCGCCCGGTTTCCACGATGACCAATTAGACGTACGGCTTGGCAAAGGCGGGAATTGCACCGCCCTGAGCCGATGCCCCTTCACTCAAGGGCCCAACGCCAAACCCTGTTCCCCTATGGGATTCAGCGCGATTAAGTGGACCTAAAGCTTTCACCGGTAGAGTCCCAATCCGCTGGATACAAGGGCTTCTGCCCGCTTGGGCGAACGTCCAATCGCACGAACTCGAAAGGCGCAGTCCCGGTGATTTTCGGCCTCAGCAAAAAAAACGTAGGGGTCGCCGCTTTCGTGCTGGCGCTATCGACGGTCGCCGCTCAGGCCGGAAGGGGCATGCCGACGGACCGCATCCTATTTGGCCAGTCCACCGCCCTCGCGGGCCCGGCGTCGGAGCTCGGCCAGGGTATGAACGCCGGCATCCTGGCGGCCTTCGGCGAAGCCAACCGCCGTGGCGGCGTCAGGGGCCGCCGGATCGAACTTATCGCCTATGACGACGCCTACGAGGCCGACCAGGCCATTGCCAACACCAACCGACTGATCGAGCGAGACCAGGTCATCGCGTTGATCGGCGAAGCCGGAACGCCGACCTCGCAAGCGGCGCAGCCGATCGCGACCGAGGCCCAGGTCCCCTTCATCGGCCCCTTCACCGGCGCCGGCTTCCTGCGCAACGCCGAACTGACCAACGTCGTCAACCTGCGCGCCACCTATAGCCAGGAAACCGAGGCTTGGGTCAGGCATCTGACCGACGATCTCGGCTACGACCGGATCGCCATCCTCTACCAGGACGACTCCTTTGGCCGCGCCGGCCTCGCCGGCGTGCAAAGGGCACTCGAAAAGCGCGACCTGTCACTGGTTTCGCAAGGCAGTTTCAAGCGCAACACCACGGCCGTGAAACCGGCCCTGCTGTCGATCCGCAGGGGCAAACCTCAAGCCGTAGTGACCGTCGGCCCCTATAAGCCAATTGCCGAGTTCATCAAACTGGCGGGTAGGATCGACCTCAAGGCCACGTTCGTCAACATCTCCTATGTCGGATCCAAGGCGCTGGCCAAGGAGCTCGGCGCGGATGGCGCTGGCGTCGTCGTGACCCAGGTCGTCCCCTTCCCCTGGGATACCTCGATCCCGCTGGTGCGGCGGTACCAGCAGGCGATGAAGGCCAAC
>JAJFGM010000235.1 GCA_021776145.1 Kiloniellaceae bacterium
GTCCCATCGCCCAACAAAAGCGACCCCGCCGGTAATCATGAACGACAGTCCGTTCGCGACCGAAGCGGTGCCCAACGTTGATATCAGCGAGGGAACTTTCAGAACAGTTACGAGAATGCCGTTCAGCAGTCCGGCGGCAACCCCGACACCAATGGCGGCCGCGACCGCCACCGGCCAGGCTGTGCCGGTTGAGATAAGGCTTCCGATCACAACCGCCGCCAGACTGCAGACGTTTGCGAATGACAGGTCGAGTTCTGAGGTGATCAGGGCGAAGGTAAAACCGATGGCAAGGATCGAAAGGAAGCTGACTTGCTTGAGAACGTTGAGCAAGTTGGCCACCGACGCGAAATTGTCCGCGAAGATCAGCAAGAACACGAAAAGCACGATACCGGCAAGGAAGGTCCCGTAGACTTCAATGAAAGACTTGAGGCTCATATCGGCCCCTTCTCCTTCGACGGCGCCGCCCGGGCGGCTTTGCCGCCCTTCGGTGCATCATCTTTGTGCTTCACCCTGTTCATCCCAGGCACTCCGGCGGACACCCCTTGGTCCAGAACGGCGTCATTGCACGCCGGGTGTCATGGTCGCGATATCCCTTCGGCGCTGGGCTCACCTCACCCCACCAGCCGTGCGCGCAGTCGGATCGCCATGCCATCTGATCCTCAAGCGTCCGTTCGTTTGTATCGTGCACGGCCTTGAGTTTTTGCCACGTCGCGCGCACCGCATGATCTGTCGTTTCTGACGGATCAGCGCAGTAGTCGTAGAAAGCCCCCGTTAGCGTCTCCATCTCCGCGGCGATCTCTGGCCAGTCGCCGCGCTTGAAGTGCCAGGCGCCCAGCCAGTCGGCCACCACGGCTTCGACGGCTTTCTCCTTGCCATGATCTGCAAATTTCCGCGTCGTAAGCAGCATATGGCGCACCAGTTCCGCGGCTGCGTGATCGCGCCGCGCCTGTTCGGCCGCCTTCTTCATCGCGTCGATGGAGCGTTTCGCCGTCGCAGCGAATTCGTCGAGCATATGTGTCATGAGAGGGCTTTCGCTTGCCTGAAAGGTGCCGCGTCGAGTAACCCGACGCTTTGCGCAATGCGCGCGAACATGGCGTCTGCATCCAGCGTTCCGATGACATGCGCGTTCGTGGGCAATCCGCTGCGCGCCCACCAGTCGATGGTCGATCGGCCTACGGTTGGCCCTTCGGCGGTCTCGATCACAACGTGGCAATCGCGACCTTCAAAAAGCTCGGGCCACAGCAGCCAAGCGATGACGCAGGGATCGTGCATCGGATGTCCCGCGTCACCACCAAGCGCCGCGCCGCCGGGACGTTCCCGCATGAGCATGGAGACGATCGGCCCGCCCACCGCACCTCTGGGATCAAAGTCCTTGAGCCGCGCCAGGGTCGCGACGGCCTGATAGGTGACGTTAAGAGGGCAGAGAGTGATTGGCAGGCCGGCGTTGAAGACGACCGCGGCGGCATGAGGGTCAACGAAAAAGTTGAACTCTGCCGCCGCCGTGATGTTGCCGAGGTCACGAGCGCCGCCCATGATTACAAGCCTGTCGATTTTTGCCTTGACGTCTGGGGCCTGCAACAGCGCAAGCGCAATATTGGTCAGCGGCCCCAGCGCGCAGATCGTCAGATTAACGTCGCTATCACGCAGCTCCCGGATCAGGAACGATACGGCATGCTCTGCCTGCGCCGCCTGGCGGGGTGGCGCGAGATCCATGCCAGCCAGTCCATCCGGTCCGCAGATGAACTCTGCTGTGTGCAGGGGGCGCAGGATGGGCTGGGCGCAACCGCAGTAGACGGGAATTTCGCCGCGCGCCGCCAACTGGCAAATCCGCAGGGCATTGACGCTGGTTTGGGCCACCTCGACGTTGCCTGCCACGGTTGTTACCCCCGCAACGTCCAGAACCGCATCCGCGCTTAACGCCAGCAGGATCGCGAGCGCATCGTCCTGACCGGGATCCGTATCTATGATGACACGCGTTTTCATTGAGCGTAACGGTACCCCGGAATACCTTCGCGGTTGCGTGGCCGATGACTATATCTTAGTAACTAAGATAATCAACAAGTAAGAGAAATTTGGATGCCTATCAAGCAGCATGAAACCGTTCGGGTAGCGCAGGGCAGGGCCGAGCGGATTTCAGAACTGGAGCGCAAGATTAGAGCCGCAAGCGCGCAACGCACGCTCTACAGTGGCGTTCTGGCAAGCAAGCTTGGCCTGCATCAGACCGATCTGGAATGCCTCTTCATTATCACTCTTGGCCAGAACGTCACGCCGGGGCGGTTGGCGACCGAAACGGGCCTGACCAGCGGCGCGATCACCGGCGTCGTGGACCGCATCGAAAGGGCGGGGTACATCAAGCGACGGCGCGATCCCAAAGACCGGCGCCGTGTGTTTCTGGAACCTGTTGCCCTCCGGATTGAAGAGATCAGGGCCATCAATCGGAGGGTAAACAGACCATGGATGGAGGAGCTTGGGCAGTATTCGGAGTCCGAACTGGACCTGTTGCTGGATTTTGCAGACCGCAACTATCAGGCCGCCGTGCAAGCCACGATCGCATTGCGCACCGACATGACCGAAACGCCAAGCCCGTTACCCAAAGCTCCTACACCACGCCAAGGGACATGATCATGGATGTCCGAGGCGGCGTATCTGGACCTGCCACACTTGGCCGCGTCTACGAATGACAGCCATGGGAAAAAGGGTAGCGTCCCCTTTCTCCCTTTCGCCAAGGGACACGATCAGGCCGGATACATTGACGCTAACTGAACCGTGCCAACAGGTTTGAGGGACATGGCCGTAATCTCCACTCTTATGGTCAGAATAATCATTATATTATACTGACGTCAGAGATTTTTTAATGGAGCTTAACTGGCAACTCTAAGCTTGTATCTTGATCGCCGGTTGCCGACTGATAAACCTCGACCAACTGACTCGCCAACATGTCGCTAATTAATCGCTCCAGTTCAGCAACATCAATCCTGCCATCGGCAAAAGCTTCATCTGCTTTCTCTAAAGCTTCATAATACGGCCGCTTGTTCTCCGCAATTTGCTGCGGAATGGTGTATTTTCCAGGAAGATGAAACCCTGAGTGGATACAGAAAACCGCGTACGAGATCATACGGGATGTCCGTCCATTGCCATCGTCGAACGGGTGAATCCAGTTGAGGCGCCACATTACATAGGCGGCCAGGTGAATTGCTGAGCACTTCCCCCAGTTATCGTTGACGTAGTCGCACATCTCTTCGAGCAAACCCGGCACAAGGTGTGCACCTATGGGTTCATGCTTACTCCCTTCAATTTCGACGCCAGCTGGACGGAAGTTGCCCGCAAACGAACTAATTCCTTCCAAGGCTGCCCTGTGCAGGCCTAGTAACATTGAAAGCCGAAGCCGGAATTGTCGCTCTGGCTGTTTCAGCCAGTCGTCAATAATTTCAATTGCTTGGTCGAACTGCTGCAGAGCATTGCGCGCTTCCCTCTCAGCTCGTTCGGCCGGATCATGAATAAGTTCGGGAGATTTCGCTCTGCTATGACGATCCCCGCCAAGCTCACTCGGCATTTTCCGCCTTTAGCACCTCTGCTTGGCGATCGATCGTTTCACGCGTAATCAGATCATTTTCGATTTTTGTGTTGCCGAAAGCGAAGCTCCGCCGCTGCTCTTCCTTATCCTGGGGGCTCATCCTCACTCGCTTCGCCGCTTCCACTAAGGCCTTGAGTTTTTCAGTCATCGAAAAAATTCTCCCTTTATGGCTAGCGATCCGTTTCCTCTTATCCTACGGCCCCGGTTCGCTGGAAACAAATCTTGCGGGCTGGGTTCAGAATTTTTGTATGTGGTTCCCCACACATTCATCCTACAAAACATGAAAAATCTGCTACCTTCGAAATCATCCTTTGCGTGGTCTGGTAATTTCCACAAGTGAACAGAATTTTTCGGCCTGCGCCGCCCAAAACGACGCTAAGTACTTCTAATTTCTTGAAATTAGTGGCGGACCCGACAGGATTCGAACCTGTGACCTCTGCCTTCGGAGGGCAGCGCTCTATCCAGCTGAGCTACGGGTCCCTGGGCGACACGGTGGCGGCTTGAACAGCCGCTCCGACGCGGGCCGCACTATGATTTCTTCCGGCAGGCTATGCAAGTCCTAGCGTCCGCCGAGCCGGTAACCCGCTACTCCGCCGCCTTGCTGCCATCGCCCTCGCCGTCCCTGTTCCCCGCCGCCGCGATCGCCGCTTCGGCGGCGCGGTAGTCGTCCTTCAGCCGTGCCTTGCCTTCGGCGATGAAGGTCTGGCGCATGGTGAAGCCGTTGCCGGCGTGGGCCACCATGGCCTCGGGCGGGGTCGGGTCGGTGACTTCGGGCCAGATGCCGGGCTGCGGGTCGGC
>JAJFGM010000236.1 GCA_021776145.1 Kiloniellaceae bacterium
CCGATCGCGGTCTTGAGCGCGCCGTCTTCCTGTTCGCTGGCGCCGCCGAACAGCGAGTGGCCGATGCTCTCGGCAAAGGTGCCGATACCCGAGGCGACACCGCTGATGGTCTCGACAGGCTCGGTCACCAGACCCTTGCCCAGGCGCAGCGGTGCCGTCGCGCCCTTCTTAACCGCCTCCAGATAGACGTCGCCACGCTGCACCTCCTCCATCTGTGCCAGCGCCGCCAGCTCGCGCAGGCGCGTCCGCATGCCGGCGTTGCTGGTGACAACGTAGGATCTGTCGTGAACCGAGACGCGGTAAAGATTGACGAAGCCGTTGTTGCGCACTTCTTCCTCGATCCGATAGACCGGGCCGGAAAGAACTGCCGTCGGCAGGATCTCCGAGGCCTTGAAGACCGGGGCGGACTCGGCGGCGGCCACACCGGGAATCGCCACACCGGCAATTGCGAGAACGGCGGTCAGGACCAGGAAACCCACAAGGCCGCGGCGCGGCATCTCTCGTGCCGGTCCCTTCATTGCTACATGCCCGATTATGGGAGTCATTTCTGCGTACATGGGCACTGCTATCCCTTTCTTACGGCGAACGTCGGAACCACGGCGATCCAGGGCGGACACGCCGAGTCGACGTCTTGCATTCGGCGGCTCCAAACGGCCCGGATCGGTTCTGATCCGCAGATCGCGTCGATGGAGCCGTGCCGCCTCCCGCAATTCGTCGCGTGGCGGAAATCGGACCGTACCGTAGCTCTGAATTCGAGTTCCCTTATCACACACGATTTTGCCTTCATGCCGTACTTGCCCCGCTCATCATGGGGCGAACGACTCTCACACCATGGCGGCACGGATGGTGTCGGCAACTTCGCGGCTCAAGGCCTCGACCGCGCGGCTCATGGCGGCGACAATGGATTCGTAGTCCGCCGGATTTGCCGCCGTGTTGGAAATGCTCGATTCACCGGTCAGTAGGGCTTCACGGCCGCCTTTGCCAAACAGGGTCCAGCGCGCCACGAGCCGGGTCTTGCCGTCAATGTCAGTATCGAACTGGGTGACGTCAACTTCGATCTGATAGTCGATCGGAAGGTTGCGGCGCCGCGGCAGGACGACGATCTGGTCAGTCGCCATGAGAATTCCCAGATTGTCCGCCAGAACCCTGGCGAAAATATCCGATAATGGTTCCGCCCACTTGTGAAATTCGGCTAAGGCCAGCCGGTTCGGACTACTGCGCGTGACAATCTGCGGCCTGTCGACATACTGCGGCAGCGAGATCGGTCCGATGCCGATGGACGGGCCGGC
This sequence comes from Kiloniellaceae bacterium, assembly GCA_021776145.1. Taxonomy (GTDB): domain Bacteria; phylum Pseudomonadota; class Alphaproteobacteria; order Kiloniellales; family Kiloniellaceae; genus JAJFGM01. The sequence goes on from JAJFGM010000236.1 coordinate 1,290, forward strand.
GCCACCCGGAACCAGGCCGCCGCCGCTGCCGCGCAGGCTGGAAAGTGTATAGAACTCCGGCGGCCTGGTCTCCGCGCAGGCTCCGAGGATCATGGCCGTGACGGCAACAACGACGACGGCCTTGTGGCTGACGCAGGCTTTGAGCCCGGCGCCCATGGTCAAGATAGCCTGCTTCATTGGCCGCTTCCCCCTGCCTTGCCCCGCACCAACGCCTCAGGGTGTTGCTCAAGATAATCCGTGAGAATTCGGATCGAACGTGCCGCTTCGGTCAGCTCATTCAGCAGTTCGTTCAAGCCATAGACCGTCTGCGAGTTCGGCGACACCAAGCCCTCCGTCGCCTCCAAGGTGGATTGCGCCTGGACGATGGCACCCTTGGCCATGACCAATGTATCCGCGGCGGCTTGTGAAACATCGTTGAGATTACCCATAAGTGGTCCGATGCTCTGATCTACCTTGGTCATTAGACTGTCGGCCCGTTTCAACGTGTCTTCAAGCGAGACCAGCGTGTTGGCGATTTGTGGAGAGTCCACTAGCTTGTTGACGTTCTGCAAAACGTCACGCGCGTCGGCGATCAATTCAGGCAGTTTGAGGCTGCTCAGCGTATCGAGTATGCCGCCCAATGACTGTTTCAACTGGTCCACGGTCGAGGGCACCGAGGGAATCGCTGGATACGTGCCACTACGGTCGAGCCAGACCGGGTCTTTCTCGGGAAAGAAGTCCAAAGCCAAGAGAAGCTGTCCAGTCAGCAGGTTGCCCGAAATCAGTTGCGCGCGCAGACCGTGCCTGACCAATTGGTCGGCGGCTTCGTAGGGATTGTCACTTCGCGTCGAACCGCTTTGATCAAGTCGGCCGGGTTCGATCTCGAAAGTCACCGGAATCAGGAATCGGCCGGCGTCCGGATCGAAATCGGCGCGAATGTCGGTCACGGTTCCAATCCGAATGCCGCGAAATTCCACCGGCGCCCCGACTTGCAATCCGCGCACCGAGCCTTCGAAGTAGGTCAGGTAGGGAATTTTTTCGGTAAACCGCAGTTGCTCAACCTCTTTCTCGCCCTCATACAAGGCAAAAACCGCGCCTTTTTCGGCAGGCTCGCCGGGTGCGTGGACCGGCGTGGAAAAGGCCACGCCGCCGGCCAGGATCGACTGCAAGGACTGGGTGTCGACCCTCAAGCCATCGGCGTCGACGGTCACATCAACGCCACTGGAATTCCAGAAACGGCTGTTCTCGCGTACGAGGTCGCTATAGGGCTCGCGAATGAATACCTGAATTTCGACGCCGCGCCTGTCCGCGGCCATGGCGGCGGCAAAAACCTCGCCGACCGCGATACCACGGAAATAGACCGGCGAACCCGGTCCCAGAGAGTTAAGGTCCTTGGCAATGAGCATGAATTCCCTGCCGGGTTCGTCGGACCGCACCACAGGCGGTTCCTCCAGCCCGGTGAACTCGAGTCGCCGCTCGCCCTCGCCCTCGCCCGGATCGAATTCGATGTAGGCACCGGAGACCAGCGTATCGAGACCGGAGACGCCAGCGGCCCCCAAACGCGGACGCACCACCCAAAAGCGGCTCGCGTCCTTAAGATGGCGTTCGGCCTGCTTGTCCATGGCCGCGGTGACGATGACGCGCGCCAGATCGTCGCTGACACTGATCGTCTCGACCAGGCCGAAATCGACATCCTTGAATTTGATCTTCGTCTTGCCGGCCTCGAGACCGGCCGCTGTCTTGAACGAAACCGAGATCATTGGGCCCTTTTCGCTGACTGTCTGGTAAACCAACCAGCCGGCGATGACGGCCGCGACCAGGGGAATCAGCCAGACCATCGAAATGCCGCGCCGTTCCTTGACCTCGATCTCGGGGATCACGTCGCCGCTGTGCCGCGGTTCACTCATGACTCTTGCCGCTGGTCATCATCCCGCCTTTCCGCCATGTCCCACATGATGCGGGGATCAAAATTCATCGATGCGATCATGGTGATGACCACCACCGCCGCGAAGGAGTTGGCGCCCAAGCCGGGTTCGATGGTCGCGACCTGGCCAAGTTTTACCAATCCGACGAGGATCGAAATCATGAAAATATCGATCATCGACCAACGGCCTATGCCTTCAATAATACGAAAAAGAAGAGTGCGGTCGCGCAGCCTCCAGGTCGAACCGCGATGTACCATGATGATCAGGAAACTGAGCCCGAAGAGCTTGAGCATGGGCACGGCGATGCTAGCGAAAAACACCAGAACCGCCAGCGGCCATAGGCCCGCATGGATCAGTTCCTTGACGCCGCTGAGAATGGTGTCGGGTTCGCCCTTGCCGAAGGAGATCACCGTCATGACCGGAAATACGTTGGCCGGTATGTAGAAGACAGCGGCCGTCACGCAAAGCGCCGTTGTTCGCGCCAAGCTGTCGGTCTTGCGGAAATGCAGCGCCGAGCCACAGCGCGAACAGCGTGCATGCATGCCGCGTTTTTTCCGCGTGACCTTGTTGACCTGAGCGCAGGCGTGGCAGACCAGAACCGTCGGGTCGTTGCGCGACGGCACTACGGCCCCCGCCGCGGTGGCACCGAACCGGGTCCACACCTCGCGCGGGTCGAGCGCCGCGTCACCGGCGACCATAACCACGATCAAAGTGGCGAAGGAATAGACCGCGACGCCGAGTTCGAGCTGGCCGAGATCGATCAGATTGACGTAGGCGACGAAAACCCCAAGCAGATAGACCTCCATCATCGCCCAGGGGCCCATGGCCTCGACAATCCGGAAAATCTTGACGGCGCCGGGCAAGCGTCGCCCGAAACGCAGCGGCAGCAGGACGTAGAGCGTGGCGAGATTCTTGAACAGCGGAAACAGGATGCTGGTACCAAATACCAGGGCCGCCAGCCACCAAAAGCCCTGCGCATGGAGAGACTTTACGCCACTGAACAGCGTGTTGACCTCCTCCCGGCCCTCGACCTTAAAGGTCATAAAGGGAAAGGTGTTGGACAGAACGATGAGCACCAAAGCCGCCAGCGCGAAGGTCAGAGCGCGCTCGATCGAATTGCTCTTGGCGCGGTAGAGCACGGAACCGCAACGGCCGCACTTCGCCGTCTTACCGGGCGCCAAGGCACACATGTGATAGAACTGGCCGCATTCGTGGCAAGCCACCAGGGGACTTACGGACCTGGAATTCGCATCATCTCCAGTCGCACCGGCAGCCCCGGGCGCACCAACCGCGTTGTCGCCGACTTGCGCCAAACAGACCATCCCCCCTTTGGGCCCGAAACATCATGCGCCGTTCGGCACAGCGTCAATCCTAAAGGATCCACTCCGACACAAAAATCGGCGATTTATCCTCTGTCGGCTAAAAGCCATAGCGCGTTTCGACTTTCATAACTATACCTTCAGACAAATTATTCGCCTCTACACCGCAGATTTTTGGCATATCGCTTTGGCAAAAATGCTGACCGACAATGAAACCAATTGGATAGCCGCCTCATGCCATCTTACTACCGCAAGCCTCGCAACTCGTTCTTCGCACTCGCAAGTTTTCTGCCGGTCATTCTCATCGCCGCCTGCGACAGCCAGACCAACCAGACCGCGGTTGCACCCGCCGCGCCACCAGCGGTGACAGCGGTCCTGGTTGAACGTCAGGACGTCATGCAGCGCTTTTCCTTTATCGGGCGTGTCGAGGCGATCGATACCGTCGACGTTCAAGCTCGGGTCGAAGGTTTTATCGAATCCAAGAGCTTCGTCGACGGGGCAACGGTCGAAGTCGGCGACACGCTTTTCAGCATCGAAAGCGCCCAATATCAAGCCGAGGTCGACCGCGTCAATGCGGAAATCCGGGGCGCCGTTGCGCTGCACAAGGAGGCGGAGATCAGTCTGGCGCGGCGCAAGAAACTCATCGCAAAGGGCGCCGTTAGCCAGTCCGAGGTCGACGAAGACGAGGCCGTCGAAGCCATGCGGGCCGCCGACATCAAAAAACTGCAGGCCACGCTCAAACAGGCCGAATTGAAGCTGTCCTACACCCAAATGGTCTCGCCCATAGCTGGGCGTATCGGTCGTACGCAGATATCGGTCGGCAACCTTGTCAGGCCATCGGATTCGCCGCTCGCCCAGATCGTCAGTTTCGATCCGATCTATGTCACCATCGCGATCAGCGAAAAAGAACTCATGAATGCCCGCCGAGTTGGTTTCGATAAGGCGGCAACCACTGTCCGGCCGCTGCTTGAGCTGAGTGACGGTAGCCTTTACGAACACGACGGCCGCATCGACTTCGTCGACAACAAGGTCGATCCCGAGACCGATACCATTACCGTGCGGGCGACCTTTGCCAATCCCGACCAGGTCCTCTTTCCCAACCAGTTCGTCACCATGTTCGTCGAACGCACCGAGGCCGAAGCAACCCTGGTGGTGCCGCAGTCCGCCGTGCTTGAGGATCAGTCGGGCCGCTTCGTGCTGGTTGTCGGATCCGACAACATCGCCCAGGTCAGACCTGTCAAACTGGGTCGTCAGGACGGCATCAATTTTCTCGTCGAGGAGGGATTGGAGGCAGGAGAAGCGGTCATCGTGGAAGGTCTGCAGAAAGTGCGGCCTGGACTTGAGGTCAAGCCCGAGACGATCTCCGCTTCCACGCTGACCGAGGGCTGAACCATGTTTTCGGCGTTTTTCATCTCGCGGCCGAAGTTCGCCTTCGTCATATCCATCGTCATCACCATCACCGGCCTCATCGCCATCACGGCCCTGCCGGTTGAGCAGTTTCCCGACATCACGCCGCCGGTGGTGCAGGTCTCGACCTCCTATCCCGGCGCCAATGCCCGAGTGCTGCAGGATACCGTCGCTTCGGTGATCGAGCGTGAAGTCAATGGTGTCGACAACATGATCTACATGAAGTCGACCAGCAACGACAACGGCGGCTATGAACTCAACATCAGTTTCGAAGTCGGCACCGACCCGGATATCAACACGGTCAATGTGCAAAACCGGGTGGCCCAGGCACAGTCCAAACTGCCAGAGGAAGTCAAACGCGAAGGCGTGGTCACGCGCAAGCAGTCGACCAGCATGCTGCTTGTCGCCAACCTTTCCTCGCCCAAGGGAACCTTTGACCGGCTGTTTCTTTCGAACTACGCCGCCATCAACATCGAGGACGTGCTCAAGCGCGTCAGCGGCGTCGGCAACGTCTTACAGTTCGGCCAGCTCGACTACGGCATGCGCATGTGGCTCGACACCAACCGGCTGACAAGCTTCCAGTTAACCACCAGCGACGTCGCCGACGCCATCCGCAGCCAGAACATCCAGGCCTCTGCGGGGCAGATCGGCGCCCCGCCCTTCGATGGTCCGCAGCAGCGTCAGTTCACGCTCAAGGCCAAGGGCCGATTGGAAAGCGTCGAGGAATTCGAGAACATCATCGTCCGCGCCAACGCGGACGGTTCAACGGTGCGTATCCGCGACATCGCGCGCACCCAGTTGGGTTCGCAGTTCTATACGGCGACCGCCTTGGTCGGCGAAAGCCAACCGACCGCCATGATCGCGGTTTACCAGTCGCCGGGGTCGAATGCCCTGGCGACCGCGGATCTGATCTATGCCGAACTCGCGCGCCTGGCCGAGCGTTTTCCCGAAGACATGGAATACGACATTCTATACGACACCACGCGCTACGTCCGGGTGTCGATCGAGGAAGTCGTCGTGACCCTGTTCCAGGCCCTGGCCCTGGTCATCATCGTGACCTTCCTGTTTCTCGGCGACTGGCGCGCCACCATCATCCCGAGCCTGGCGATCCCGGTCTCGCTCATCGGCACCTTCGGGGTCCTGCTGGCGTTCGGCATGACCATCAACACCATCACCCTCTTTGCCTTGATCTTGGCCATCGGTGTGGTTGTCGACGACGCCATCGTCGTCGTTGAGAACACGCAACGCTTGATCGACGAAGAAAATCTGACGCCGCCCGACGCGACCCGCAAAGCCATGCTGCAGGTCACTGGACCAGTCATTGCTACCACCTTGGTGCTGCTGGCGGTCTTTGTACCGACAGGATTCCTGCCCGGTATTACCGGCCGACTCTATCTTCAGTTCGCGGTGACCATCTCCATTGCCGTGCTGATCTCCTCGCTCAACGCCCTAACCCTCAGCCCGGCACTTTGCTCTTTGGTCCTGCGCAAGCGCGTCGGACCGCCGCGCGGTCCCATAGGCTGGTTCTTCAAGCTGGTCGACACCACCCGAGACGGCTACGCGCGTCTGGTCGCGGCCCTGGCGCGCAAAGTCGTTATCGGCGTCGGTCTTCTCGGCATTGTCGTGGCCGGCGGCCATTTCCTGGGTAGCAAGCTACCGACCGGATTCATACCCCCGGAAGACCAGGGTGCTTTTATGCTGGACGTGCAGCTTCTGCCCGGTGCCTCGCTGAACCGCACCGAGGCGGTAATGGAGGAAGTCCGCGCCATCGTGCTCGATACGCCCGGGGTTACGAACGTCCTCTATGTCAGCGGCCACAGCCTGATCGCCGGTGCCGGCGCCAACGCCGGACTTGCCATTGGCATTCTCGAAGACTGGGGGGCAAGGAAATCGCCGGAAACCAATCTGTCTTCCATTCTGGCATCGGTGAATCGGCGCCTGTCGGGGATCGCGACCGCCAACGCGATCGCCTTCAATATTCCGCCGATTCCCGGGCTCGGCACCACCGGCGGCTTCGAAATGGAACTGCAGGACCTTGGCGGTCGAACGCCGCAGGAGCTGCAGCGCGTCCTCGGCGGCCTGCTGCTCGCCGCCAATCAGGATCCGGCCCTAAGTCGTGTCTTCAGTCGCTACAACGCCAACACGCCGCAATTGCTGATCGACGTCGACCGCGACAAGGCGCAGGCCCTGGGCATCGGGATTTCAGAGATCTTCCTCACGCTACAGGCTAACTTAGGTTCACTTTATATAAACGATTTCAATATGTTTGGACGTGTCTACCGGGTCATTATTCAGGCCGAGGCGGCGTCGCGCAGCAAGATCGCCGACATCAGTCGCCTCCACGTGCGCTCCGCCGCCGGCCGTATGATCCCGATGAGCGCGCTCGTCGAGATCGTACCCGACCTCGGGCCGCCGTCGATCAGCCGCTTCAATCTGTTTTCTTCAGCCAGTGTCAGCGGCAACGCGGCGCCCGGATTCAGCTCCGGCGACGCCATCGCCGCCATGCAAAAAGTCGCCGCGGAGTCCCTCCCGGCAGGCTACGGCATCGACTGGTCCGGCACTTCCTACCAGGAGATCAAGTCCGGCGGTCAGACCGCGATCATATTCGTTCTCGCCCTGGTCTTCGTTTATCTGTTCCTGGTGGCGCAATATGAAAGTTGGTCGATCCCACTGCCGGTTCTGCTCTCGGTCTCGGTCGCCATCGTCGGAGCCCTGCTCGGTGCCCTGATCGCCGGTCTGCCGCTCAACATCTATGCGCAAATCGGCCTGGTGCTGCTGATCGGGCTGGCCAGCAAGAACGCCATCCTCATCGTTGAATTCGCCAAGGAATTGCGAGAAGGCGGCAGGAGCATCTTCGACGCAACCGTCGACGCGGCGCGCTTGCGCTTCCGCGCCGTCATGATGACGGCCATTTCCTTTGTTCTTGGTGTCTTGCCGCTGGTCGTTGCCAGCGGCGCCGGGTCGGCCGGGCGAGTCTCGCTGGGCGTCATCGTCTTTGCCGGCATGATCGCGGCGACCAGTCTGGGCGTCGTCATGATTCCGCTGCTCTATTTCATGGTGCAGAGTCTGCGCGAAAAGGCGAAGGGCGGCGCCAAGAGCCCGGCTGTGAGCGACAAGTCGGCCTGACACCAGAGGGTCGTCGGGTGAATTCGGACCGTTCATCGCAACGGCTGTACTGCCCTTTCCGGCGCTGCCGCGTCCAGCCCGTATGGCCGTTCAACAATGGGACGGTCTGGCGGCGTCTTGTTCTGGCAGCGTCAATCATCGTGCGGCCACGGATCCGCGTGGCCCGACGGCCCGGAATGACGCTTCGGGCTTTAAAGATCGATTTGTAATACACATTATATAATTGGGTACAAGGCAGTCGCCCGTCCTTGTTTGTGAGAGATCGCATGCAACTGACCCGCTATACGGACTACTCGCTGAGGATCTTGATGTATCTCGGCCTCAACGCGGAGCGACGCTGCACGATCGCGGAGATCGCCGAGACCTTCGGCGTGTCCCGCAACCACTTGATGAAGCTGACTCACCAGCTCGGCCTGATGGGTTACGTGACGACGCTGCGCGGCAAAAACGGCGGCCTGACCCTCGGACTGCCACCGGGAAAAATCCCGATTGGCGATCTCGTGCGCAAGACCGAAAGCAATTTTCACCTCGTCGAGTGTTTCAATCGCGAACGAAACCGCTGCCCGATCGCCGGCGCCTGCGTGCTGACGACGGTGCTGGACGATGCGTTGACCGCGTTTTTCAGCGTCCTCGACGGCTACACTCTGGCCGACCTGCTGAAGCCTTCCGGGGCCTTGCGTCATCAGCTCGGGATTTCGTAAGAGCGCGCCCCCGACCTTAAACCAGGCCAACCCTCAACCAGGTCGGCCGTCGCGGCGCGGGCGGGTCAGTCGCGGCCACAGAGAAACAAAGAACAGGCCAAAGGCGGCGACCCAAAGTCCGGCCGAAAGCGCAACTTCGACCGCGTAGGCTTGCGGCCACAGCAGCGGTGCGAAGACGCGCAGCAAGGCGGCCAGGGTCACAAGGGCGAAACACAGGGTCTCCAAGGGCGCCGCAACCAGGGCCTCGCCGCTGTGACCGCGCGAGGTGCGGCACATCATGCCGAGCGTGATGGTGCCGATGGCGCCGACCGTCAGGGCATGCAGTGCGATTGTCAAATCGACGAAGGTGTCGAGTTCGGCAAGCAACCGCAAAAGGAAATAAACGGCGATCCAGGCATAAGCGAGGTGCAGCACCCACAGCAACGGCTGGCGCAGGGTTGCCATGGGTTTCCAGGTTATCATGCGAGCGGCGTTGGTAAGCGCCGCGGCTGCCAACAGCGCCGTGTGCAGGGCCGGCCAGGGCACAGCGAAGAGATCGCTAAGCGGCACGGCCGCGGTCGACACCAGAGCCGCCCAGTCGAGCACGGCGTTGCGGCCAACACCGGCATCCGGCAAGGCACTGCCGGTAAAAGCGGGAATGACCCGGCCGCCCATGAGAACAATCAGCAGCGCCACCAAGCCAAAGGCCAACGGCACCGCCTTTGTGTCGACCGCATCGAGGAGCCCGAGCGCGGCGAGGTGCAGCGCGCCATTGGCCAACGCCAAGGCCAGCAGAAACAGTGGCATCGCATAGTTGCGACGGTTGCCGCTGCGCAGCAAGGGCAGCGCCAGGGCGAGCGCCGCGAACGGCAGGAAAGCCATGTCGAGCAGCGCCGCAAGTGGCGGCGGAACGAAAGACCACCCGACCATGGCGAGTCGTCCAAGAACCCAAATCGCCGAAAGCCCCGCCAGACTTGCGCCGCGCAGCGTTGCAATCCCGGTCCAATTCTGGGCCGCGGTAAGCAGGAACCCGACGATGACGGCAACGATATAGCCGAAAATCATCTCGTGCGCGTGGTGCAGCGCACCAGGGAAATATCCAGTTTGCGCGGCAAAGCCGCCGTAGACCGCGCCCCAATGCGCGACCTGCAGCGCGGCAAAGGCCGTCGCCAAGAGATAGAAAGGTCGAAATCCGAGCGCAAGGACAGGATGCGCGAAGAGCTGCCGCATGGACCGGCTCCCAAGGCTTGCAGGCGGGCAATATTAAAATGTACTTCAAATACATCTATAGCTATCGGGCAGCCGCTTCAAGACCCCGCGCGATCACCGATATCCAGTGCCACGTAGTCACGCGTCGCCGCGGAATGCCATGTGCCGGAAGCCGCCCGGAGCCTCACGCCATGACGGTCAGCGATCGCAGAAAAAGCGACAGCAGTTCCGATTGCGAAGAGATTTGTAGCTTCGCATAGGCGTTCTTGCGGTGCGTTTTCACCGTGCCCAGGGAAATGCCGAGATTGCTGCCGATCGATTCCGAGGAGTGCCCGCGCAGGATCAGGTGCGTGACCTCGCACTCGCGACGGCTCAAAAGGTCGCCACCAAAACTGGCAAAGGCATCGTCGACGCGGCTGTCGGGCGGCGCCTTCGAGCTGCCGGCACCACACTCCTTCCAGTGCCGGCGCAGGACGGCGGCGATCACCGGGAAGACCGCCGCAACTCGTGCCACATCAGCGTCATCAAAGCCGTCATGGCGTGGCCGCGACAAGGTGATTTCCGCCTGACAGTTCGCATCCAGGGTGACCGCGATTTCGAGCTCCTCCATCTCGACCGGCCAGTTCTCGGTGACAAATCCGATCTCTTCATCGGCGCTGAGCGACACGCCGTGGGTCTTGTGATGTTGGCTTTCGAAAATGCTGTCGGGCGCCAGGTCGCGCATCCGGTAGACGCCGTCGGCGATGCCTTTGAGGTAGGCCTGATAAAAGGGATTCACGACGTAAGTGCTCTCGATATAAAGCGCCAACCCCTTCTTGGCCGCGTGCGGCCAAAAGTTGTCGTAGATCAGCAGTGGCCTGGCCCGCCCGCGATAGACGAACACCGCCGCCAGGGCTGAAGGCACCAAGTGGTCAAGCGCGCCTACCAGGCGTTCGAGAAGGTCCGCATTGCCCAGGTTTTCGATGATCGAGCCGATGTCTCGGTGCCAGGCGGCACCGGCGTCCGCCGCTTTCCCGCCCGTGGCATCCTCGCTTGCGCTCAAGCCTCCAAGCCCCCTTGGATCCCCTGCCACCCCCTCATAACCGGGGGGTATTTGGCCGCTCGCCTATCCATTCTATCGTAGCCGACCATCCTATCGTAGCCAGTACGCTCAGGGAACGGTCGAAACCTTATTGCCGCGTGGTCCCGATGCCTTCACTGCCCGCTCTTGATGTCGACTTCTGCCGCCGCCACTTCCCCGCGCTGGCCGGAGGGTGGGTGTTCATGGAGAATGCCGGCGGTACGTTGGTGCCACGTCAGGTCATCGATCGGCTGGCCCATTTCACCTCCTACTGCCAGGTTCAGCCGGACGAAGGCTACGATGCCTCCCTGGAGGCCGCGCGCCACATCGACGCGGGGCGAGGCGCACTTGCCGCCTTGATCAACGCCGATATCGACGAGATCGTCGTCGGCCCCTCGACCACGAGCAACGTTTACGTCCTTTCGCACGCTTTGCGGCCGCTGCTGCGACCCGGTGACGAGATTATCGTCACCAACCAGGACCACGAAGCCAACAACGGTGCCTGGCGGCAGCTCGCGGATGTCGGCGTGGTTGTGCGCGAGTGGCGGATGAACGGCGATAGCGACGATCTGGAGATCGAGGATCTGGAGGCCCTGCTGACGGACAAGACACGGCTTGTCTGCTTCACCCATTGTTCCAACATCATCGGCATGATCCACGACGTCAAAGCCATCGTCCGACGCATCCACGCGGCCGGCGCCTGGGCCTGCGTCGACGGCGTTGCCCTGACCCCGCACCGGCGAGTCGACGTCAAGGATCTCGACGTCGATTTCTACCTCTACAGTCCCTACAAGGTCTTCGGCCCGCATATGGGCGTGCTCTACGGCAAGCGCGAGCTGCTTGCGCAGACCGCCAATGAAAGCCACTATTTCCTTGGCGAGGACAACTTTCAGCGCCGGCTTTGCCCAGGTGGGCCAAATTTCGAGCTCACGGCCGCGGCCGGCGGCATGGCGGAATACTTCGATGCCGTGCACGCGCATCATTTCCCCGGCGCCAACGTCGAGGAAGCCGAGCGGCTGGATCGGGTCTTTGGATTATTCGCCGAACATGAGACGGGGCTGAGCATCCGGATCGAGGAATTTCTCGGCGGCCACCGCGCCGTCCGCCTGATCGGCAAGGGCGCGGCCGCGCGCCGCGAACGTGTCGGGGTCTTTTCCTTCGTCGTCGAGGGACGGGATTCGCGCACCATCCCAGCGGCCTTGAAGGCCGACAAGATCGGCATCTATGCCGATGATTTTTACGCCGCGCGCTGTATCGACGCGCTCGGCCTTCGCGCCCAGAACGGCGTGATTCGCGTCTCGCTGGCGCATTACAATTCCAGCGCCGACGTCGACCGTCTGCTCGACAAGCTCGACCGGCAAATTGGTTGAACGGGGCACACTGTAGAAGAATCAAGCCCACAAGAATGGCCATGCAAGGAGGATAAAACAATGAAGAAGATTTTGAGCCTTTTCGCCGCGGCGTTTGTCGCCACCGCAATCCTGTCTCCCGCATCCGCCGAGACACTTCGTGTCGGCATGGAATGCACCTACGCACCTTTCAATTTCAAGAACGCCGATGGTGAACTCGACGGTTACGACGTCGATGTCGCAAAGGGCGTCGCCGGATTGATCGGCGCCGACCTGGAGTTTGTCTGCCAGAAATGGGATGGCATGATCCCGGCGCTCTTGGCCAACAAGTTCGATCTGGTCGTGGCGTCCATGTCCATTACGGAGAAACGTCTGGAGAAAATGGACTTCTCCTCGACCTATCGCATTTCAGTCGGCCGCCTGGTCGGCAAGAAGAATGCCGGGTTCAATCTGTTCGATGACAACGGCAAGCCGATTCCCGCCAACTTCGCCGGTCTCAAGGTCGGCCTGGAAAGGGCAACGACCTATTCGGACTGGTTCGAAAACGAACTTCCCGAAGCTGACGTGGTTTTGTACGACACCAACGAGGCGCTTTATCTCGACCTGGTGAATGGGCGCACCGATATGATCATGACCAATCCCATGAAAGCCCATCTCAGGTTTCTCAGCAAAGAGGACGGCGCGGGTTTCGAATTCGTCAGTCCGCAGATCGACGAGCGCAAATACTTCGGAATTGGTGTCGGCATTGGCCTACGCAAGGGCAATGATGAGCTGAAAGCGCGCCTGAATGACGCCTTGAAGACCCTGACCGACGATGGCTCGTTGGAGAAGTACGCTTTGAAATATTTCCCCTTCGCCATCCACTAATAGATAACGACAGCCACCAAATCGGTGGAATTTCACGGGCATGACATTCCGCGGTGGGGGCGTAGCATTGGCCCCCACCGCGGCTGATGTGCTGTTTCATTCTCCAACCCGGAGCGACGTTGTATCGCGCTTTGTGAAGCGGATGAGGTAAGCGACCGTGGAAGCAGTAACCGGTTGGTGGAACGATTTTTTCTGGGGCTCACTGGTCGTTGTCGAACTTTTTGTCGTAGCCTTGTTCCTGACGATCCTCTTTGGACTGCTTGGCGCCGCCGCGAAGCTGTCGGGGAATCGGGTCGCCAAATCGATTGCCAGCGCCTACACCATCGTCTTTCGCGGCACGCCCGAGATTTTGGTTCTCTTGCTGTTTTACTTTGGCTCGGCCGTCACCCTGACGGCGATAGCCCAGGTCTTCGACCCCGAAGTCAAGTTCGTCGATATCCCGCCATTCTGGGCTGGATCATTGGCCATCGCGCTGATTGTCGGCTCCTACGCGACGGAGACTTTCCGCGGCGCCTTCCTTGGCGTCGAACCGGGACAGGTCGAGGCTGCCCGCGCGCTCGGCCTCTCGAACTTGAACACCTTCATCTATGTCCGCATTCCGGCGATGTGGCGGCTGGCTCTGCCGCCATTTGGCAATCACATGCTGTCGCTGATCAAAGACACCGCGCTGATTGCCATCATCGGTCTGGAAGAGACCCTGTTTGTCGCTGAACAGGCCATCGGCACCACGGGCAAGCCCTTTACCATGTATATCGTGGTCGGCGCGATCTATCTGGGGTTTTCAACGATCATCACCTTGTCGGTCATGATGCTTGAGAAGTACGCCAACCGCCATTTGGAGGTTGCGCGATGAGTTTCGATGTCCCCCTCATCTTGGATAGCATTCCCAAAATGCTCATGGGGATCGGCCTGACGTTTCAGTTGCTGATCCTGTCGGCAATCCTGGGACTGGCGCTCGCCATCGTCCTGCTGTTGATGCGAATCAGCGGCCGCTGGTATCTCGCCGCGCCGACAATGGTCTACATCTACATTTTTCGCGGCACCCCCATACTGGTGCAGATCTTCATCATCTACTACGGCCTGCCGCAATTGGAGTTCGTCCGCGAGAGCATTCTTTGGCCAATTTTGCGAGAGCCCTTTGGCTGTGCGATCGTCGCCCTGACAATGAACACCGGCGCCTACGTGTCGGAAATTCTGCGCGGCGGTGTTCTAGGCGTGGACCGCGGCCTGAAAGAAGCGGGCGCCGCGCTGGGGCTCTCCGTTCGGCATCGGTTTATTTACATCACCGCGCCCATCGCCATCCGTTTGTCTCTCCCGGCCTATAGCAACGATGTCATCAGTCTGATGAAATCCACCGCTTTGGCCAGCACGATCACACTGCTCGATATGATGGGCATAGCAAGAACCATCGTGGCCGAGACCTATGCGCCCTACGAAGTCTTTCTATCGCTGATGGTCATCTACCTGATCCTAACGTGGGGTATTCAACGAACATTCGGCTGGGTGGAAAAACGCATGAGCCGGCACGTCCGAAGTGAGGCCTGACATGAGTGAAAACATCATCCAGCTGGAAAATGTCGATAAGTTTTTCGGCGACTTTCAGGCCCTCAAGAAAGTCAGCTTGTCGGTGAAAAAGGGTGAGCGAATCGTCGTTTGCGGCCCGTCCGGGTCGGGCAAGTCGACCTTGATCCGCTGCATCAACCGGCTCGAGGAACACAACAGCGGCAAGATTGTCGTGAACGGCCACGAACTGACCAGCGACGTGAAGGATATCGATGCCGTGCGCAGCGAAGTCGGCATGGTGTTTCAGAGTTTCAATCTTTTTCCCCACCTGACGATCGTCAAGAATCTCATGCTGGCGCCCAGATTGGTGCGCAAGGCCTCGAAGGCCGAGGCCCATGCGACAGCCATGCGGTATCTTGAACGGGTCAAAATCCCCGAGCAGGCGGACAAGTATCCAAGCGCGCTCTCCGGCGGCCAGCAACAACGTGTCGCCATTGCGCGCGCCCTCTGCATGAACCCCCAGGTCATGCTGTTCGACGAGCCGACCTCGGCACTCGATCCGGAGATGATCAGCGAGGTGCTCGACGTCATGACGGATCTGGCGCAGGAAGGCATGACCATGATCGTGGTTACGCACGAGATGGGTTTCGCGCGAAAGGTCGCCGATCTGGTCGTGTTCATGGACCAGGGCGAGATCGTCGAATCGAATCCGCCGGGAGAGTTTTTCGACAACCCGACGAACGAGCGGACCAAACTCTTCCTCAGCCAGATCCTGTCCCATTGAAACCCAATTTCTGATCCACCGATACAAAGCCCCGCAACCATGACCGCACCCGACTTCGACGAGTTCGTCACTTTCGCCGATCAACTGGCGGACGCAAGCCGCGCC